>JBICHS010000269.1:0-2528 GCA_043101135.1 Phycisphaeraceae bacterium JB051 | reverse complement strand
GTTCTCAATGCTCCTGATGTGTCTGACTGTTGTTGGCATGACCACGCAACTGTCGGCACAAACAGAAAATGCCACGACCGCCGACAACAATGACTGGCGGGCCCAACTCGAAGAAAAAAACCAACTCACCTTTGAGCTTGGCTACACCCTCATCTTCCAAATGGCATCGGATCGCGATGACGATTCCAACTCCCTGCTCTCAGGCAGCTATGACTTCGGCATTGAATGGGCGCCCATCGAAAACGGCGTCCTCTCGGTCGGCATTGAAGGCGGCCAGATTCTCAGCCACAATGACGACGAAGACCTCGCGGCCAACATCGGCTCGGTCATGGGGATCAACGATGATCTGGACAACGTCCCCATCGTCCTCTCAGGCTTTGCCTACACCCACACGTTCGGTGATGAAGCACTGATCGTCACGCTTGGCAAAATTCAGTCGTCCGACTTCTTTGATGCAAACGAAATAGCCAACGACGAAACCACGCAGTTTCTTTCCACATCACTGGTCAACAACATGACCATCCCCTTCCCCGATGACGGCCTGGGTTTGAATCTCTGGGCCAACCTGTCAGAAAATGTCTACGTCACCGCAGGCTTCTTTGACAACAACGCGGTTGGCACGCATTCGCCCTTCCCCAGCTTTGCAGATGGCGATTACTTCTATGCTGGCGAAGTCGGCTTCATCAACACCTCCGAACGCTCAGGCAACTACCGCTTGACCGTCTGGAATTCACAGACCACCGATGCCAACGGCTGCGGCGTTGCAGTGAGTGTCGATCAGCACATCGCCTCCAACCTCGTGCTCTTCGGACGCTGGGGCATGGCTGACGACGAAGTGAGTGACTTTGAAACATTCGTCTCTGCTGGCATCGGCATTGAATCACCGTTTGGCCGTGAAGACGATCTGGCTGCCATCGGCTGTGCATGGGCTGATCCCACAGACACCACAGCTGAAGAAGAAACCATCGTCGAAGCGTTCTACCGCTATCAGATCAACGACTACTTCCAGCTCTCCCCCATCGTGCAGGCTGTTTTTGATCCTGCTGATTCGCCGGAGTCCAACACGGTCTACACCGCAGCCTTGCGTGTGCAGTTCGTCTGGTAACCCCCGGCCCCCGGAATAATTAAAACACCTCAAACAATTCACCTTGACCAAAATCACCATGGCAATGATGTCATGGTGATTTTTTTATCTGTACATCATTTCAATTTTTGATGGTCAGTCTGGATTTCATTGTGACATGGTATTAGATCGCAGTTCCCTGAATATTTTCCAGGCGACATAGGCAAAAATAACGGTGCCGATCCCAAAACAAACCGTCATGAACCATGCAAACACCAGCAGCCACAACTTAAAAGCCACGACAGGTGTCATCGCGTGAAGCCTGGCACCAAGACCATCTCCGTATATCCAGGCACAACCACCGATGAAAATGGTTAACACCAGGAAAAACAAGACACCGATACACATCCATATCACATCCTGACGAGTTGATGGCTTATCATCATCAGAAGTTTCAGGTGCGCGGTTACATGTGATCTGCTCAGAACTGTCTGGTGAGATTTGAATCACATATTGGTGAACAGTCTCAATCAGCTCATTGATCTGCTCATAGGTGTCAGCAGATTGATCCAGACGACCAAAGACAATCAGATGATTCATCTGCCAATCCCCGAGAACAAGCATGGTCTGAGTCTCTAGTGTTTCGGATTGCTCATCCGCATTTTTGACATGAGGCATGTAGGTGATGATCTGCAACGCGAGCAAGGGCATTTGCTGATGACGAGTCTGCATGCCGGTAAAAAACTTGTGTCGTATCTGCTCTGAATCAATCGTCAGTGACTCGCGTCCCAGCAGATTCAACAACATCATGCGGAACACAAACCAACTGATCAAAACAAACAGGGACATGCCAACCCACATCCGTAGTGACAGCCCTTCTTGAAGGTAGGTGTTCAGAACACGGTTGTAGATCAAGGTGATGAAAATGACGATACCAATCACGAAATACAGTCCAAAGCCAAAGCCGATCCAGTCACGGTGAGACTGGGTGATGGTCATGCTGTGAGTAGTACGTGTGAACTTGAATACTGAAGGTTTACGCTTTTTTGAAAATCGTGATTTGATACGCATGGCAACCCCCTGATCGCACGTGCATCATATCACATGCCCCTCTCGCAATTGTGCAGTAATCCACTTGCCAAACCCCCATTTCGCAAATTGGCTCGGATCATTTACCATACCTTCCAAGACAGTTGCTGCATCATCCTGATTGTCACTTGTCAATTTGAGCACCAGATGTCAATCTGGTGCCCTATGCGAGACCGGCAGCCCAACGGGCACCGCATTGACATACGGTGCTCAAGTGAATGATGTGGTGTGGATGTCTAACGCGATTGTGTTGCCTGCTGAAAGGATTCGATGTCGCAGTACAAGCCCACGGTTAATGCTAATTGGCAGGCCCTGCTCAAGGGTAAGTTCATTGTCTTTGACGGCCCCGACGGCAGTGGCAAGACCACGCAGTTTC
>JBICHS010000268.1:0-5421 GCA_043101135.1 Phycisphaeraceae bacterium JB051 | reverse complement strand
ATGTGATGGCTAGAAACAGTGTCGAAGCAATCAACACCATGTGATGAAATACAGGTGAGCTGCGCTCAGGCGTTTGGGCTAAGCGCGCTCTGAGATAGTTTCGATCAATCCACAACCATGCCATCGCACAGACCAAAAGGGCAGCCAGATTTACATGCACCAGGTTGATGATGTACGAAACGTCCGGCATGTCTGAGAGATTGATAGCTAACTGGTCATAACCAATCGAGACGCCAATGCATGCAGCCAACCCACCAAGATAGGCAAAGCTGCGGCGTGGTGCCCATGCACCCAAGGCCATGCTCAAAGCAGTGATCCCCAGGCAGATGCCCATTGACCACCACGGACTTTGCGGATCATGCCAACCGCCACGCAAGGCAAAGAGCATCCCCATGCAGATGCAGGCAATGATCGAACTGAGCGTCATCCAGCGTGCTTTTTGACGTTTTTCAGCGGACGCCAAATCGATCTTGCTTGAGACATGATCAATGGTGGTGCTGATCGTTTCCCCACATTCCGGGCAGTTGTCGTTACCTGTTAGTCCACGGAGATTGTATTGGCATTGATGACAATGCAGGTCATGTTCGATGGCAGCATGACGGTTGTCATTGAACGTGGCAATGGTTCGAAAGGTCTGAAGCCACGCGGCGTCTGACCCCTCACGACCCTCACGTCCCATGACAAACAACATCATCCAGCCTGCAATCACCCAGCCGACCGAGAGCGTGTGATAGCTCAGCCAGTTGCCGGTATCCCACGGCGTGAGTAGCAGGCTGATCATGATCACGCTCATCATGCACCAGAAACCAATGGGCATGTGATGGCCGTGTTTGCGGCTTCGGATCTGCGTTAAGGCCCATTCTACAAGGATCAAACTGCCGACCGCCCAGAGATTCCCAAAGGTTGGCAGCAGGTCCACGCCATCTATCGGGGCGATGAAGATGGCAAGACCCCCCAGGAACATGCCGATGCAAAGTGAGATGCGCCCCAGTAGCAACGGCCACTGTGGATACTGATGCCTGATGGCTGGTTTGTTCATGGCCTTGGCAAGTAATTCCCATGTCAATGCCAACACTGCCGAGACGACCGCATTGATCTGAACAAGAAACGCAATGCCACTGATCCAGTTGTTGATGTCGCTGAATGCAAAGATGCTCGCTTCGATGGCAAGGACGCTGATACTTGTCAGCGTGGCAGCAGCAGTCGCATACATCCGCTGCGCTTTAGCCAAACCCATCATGATGATGGAGCCAAGTATTAAGATGACCGGGCCGTACATCATGCCATGCAGCATCACGAATGGGTATGTCACATCTGCAAGCATGTTGGTGAAAAGCGTGTCCGTGGTTTGCGGGAATTGGACCAACGCCAACATGCACCCCAGCGTCAACGCCAACGCAGGCACCGCCGTCAACGTAAAACACCAGCCGATGTTGCGATCGCTTTGCAGAAGCTCGATGGACGCATTGTCCTTGTTTTTAAGGCGTTTGGGGATGATGATCAATGTTGTGACAGCTGCAAGACAGCTTGCTGAAAGTAACCATCGCCAGACATTGACCACGTGATATTGCGATGCGAATTGAGCAGCCGTGATCGCGGTAACCGTGAGCCAACAGAGACTCAACGCAACGCTGCTGCTGATACGATGTCGATGGTAATAGCGAATCACAAAAATCAAAACAGTAATGCCAAGTACAAGCCATGACAGCACGCCTGCAGCGTCTAGCGCGGAGGTGTAAGGATACGCTTCAGAGTCGGGCGGGTAATGTGCAGCACCCAGTTCATTAAGAACATGAACGCCAACACTCCAAACGCCGAATGTCACGGAGGCGAGTAAAGTCACCCATGCCAGAACATCATCCAGTAACGGGAACGGCGCATTGATCACGCGATCAAGATGATGATTGATGCGCGAAAGCCGTGATGGTTGATCCGCAACGACCTGTGTGCGTTTGGCAATGAACAGTCGGATGAGTAGCCATGTGAAGCAAACACCACCAACGATCAAACTCTGAATTTGCCAATACGCAGGTGCATCGATGAGCTGTTCGTAGGCAAAGGTGTTGGACTGCGAATGAGCCAGATAGTGATGGCTCGAACACAGCAGGGCGATGAGTCCAACCACCTGACTCACGCTGAACATCCCCAGCGATGACAGGCATAAGCCCAGGACCATCCAGAGGCCGGCAATCCAGAATAGTCGAAGATTAAAGGCGCCCAGACTTTCCGGCGTCAGTTGCATGCAAAGTAAACCACCTGCAATCACCGACAATCCCATCGCGCAAAATGCCCAGGGCATTTGGAAGTGTTTTTCAAGCTTCACGCGATGGCGACGTTTCATGGGCAGGCAGGTCAGCACTACCCCAGCAACGCAGACACTCGCACCAATGAGCAGGCTGGTGACGCGGCTGAATTCTGGCAACGGTTGTGTGTAAACCAGTTGCTGATACAACGCAGCCTGCATGAGACCGGCGCTACAGATCGTCAACGCTGGCAAGCTTAGTTGCCACGCTGCCAATAGCGTGATCACGCTGTAGAGTGCGTAATACCAGGTGATATGCTCCGGATCACCTTCACTGCCAAACCCGCGGCCGGTGATGAGCAGGATACTCAGCAGGCCGAACAATCCTGCGATAAACCAGTCGCTTTTGAATTGGCTGATCTGCCGTTTGTGCAGATGCCATTGTGCCAAGCCGAGGCAGATGAGGATCGGGGCAAGCAACGCTTTACCCGTGAGAACAGACATGAGCTTTTGCACCAGTTCATGCGCATTGTCCATCTCCCAAGCGATGTTCCCGGTGAGCAGGTGGACCATCAGTAGCCATGCCAACGTCAGCCAACTCATCGCCAAATGGTTCGGCCAAGTGTTGGTCACATCAAAACGCATACTCACACGACGCAGCACCAGCATCATCACCATATTGATCAGCAGTGTCGGCAAAAGCATCATCGGGATCGGCCAGGACAAACCCGTCGCCAGGAGCATCACCGTGCTGCATGCCAGGAAAATGCTGGTGTTGATCGTCCGCTGCTTGGCGGAGAGTTGCAATGGACCTTGCCAAAGGATGTAACTGATCGCCAAGCCCGGGAGCGTGAATATGCTCAAGAGTGGGGCGATGTGTTCAATGGCTTGAAGGTATGCACCGGTGAGATGAATCGTCAGCCCCAGTGGTGCGATGCAGGCAAAAGTCTGCGTAAAGAGCATGAATAACAGATGCTTGGACTTGGCATCATCGCTGTATGTTTTCTCTGAGTCTTCGGCTTGAAGTTTGAACTGTTTGACCATCTTCCAACTGGCAAGCAAAGTGACGATCAGATACAGACCAATGATCAGGCTGCAGATGAACAGGAGGTTGGCGGACTCGTGAAGAAACAGGAATTGGAGGAGCAAACTCATGGTCGCAATGGCGACAAAACCTGCTGTCTGAATCTTCGGTGAGATCGGCATGATCACACGCGCTGCAAGGAATGTCAGCCATGCGAAGATGCCAACGGATAGGCCTTGCGTGATGAGTGTCCAATGCCCGACGCTTTGCTGATTAAATGAAAAAGCTGCAAAGGCCAACAGGTTCAAAGGCACCAGCAGTGTCGCAATGCTCAAAATGGCTCGCCCGGTGGTGGGGACTTTCCAGCGGTGATGCACAAATAAACCCGCACCGAACAGGGCAGCATTGACCGTGGTGAAAATCATGAACTTGAGAATGGGGATGGCCTGAATCTGTGACCACAGGCTGATGACCAATGCTGCTGAGCAGCAGATGATCAACATGCCACCGATGAGCTCGCCCCAGCGAATGTTCTTCTCAGCCATGAATGTTGCCAACACTTCACCCAAGGGGCGTGCGGGCTTGGCCGGTGGGCTTGGCGGTTTGGGCGCTGCGTAATGCGGTGTATCGGGGAAGGTGGGTTTTGCATCACTTGCAGTTGTTGGCGGGTTGGTTTGATCGCTGGCAATGTGATGCAGTTTTTCCTGCTTCTGAGTCAGCGTTGCCAACAAATCATCCGCATTGTTTTGGGATGCTGATTGTTCATTAGGTGTTGCAGGTTGGGGGGCAGCTTCCTGTTCCGCTGCAGGTTCATCAATGATAACCTCAAGCAGGTTTGCGTCATTGACAGATTCACACTCGCGCCCGTCGGGCGTGGTCTGTGTTTCGCTGTGGCTTTGCGTTTGCTCAACATCCTCCGCCAACGGCATTGGCTGTAAGGTTGTTGGTTGCGTTGCTTCGTTGAGAATCTTTTCGGTCCACGGGCGGATGTTACCGGGCTTGGAAGAACGCGTGTTAGTTGCTGCACTTTGCGTTGCGTTTTTGGCTTCTTCCAACTGCGATTGTGTCCACGGTTGGGGCTTAGCCGTTACTGGGGCTTTGCGATGTTCCGAGGAGGTGTCCTCAGCAATCGCGTTAAGCAGTTGCACGTGCATTTCTTTGTCGATGAGCCCTTGATCCACCAGCCGCTTGGCATAGCGTGCAGCTGCTGTGCGATCGTTGGCAACAGTCGGTTCAAAGCTCGCTTCCTTGCGCGGCTGACCAAGCCGAAAGACCCAGGCCAGGGCAACCCACATTCCATGCCCCAGAAGCATCATGATCAATAAAACGAAGAAAAGCCCGAATAGAAACTCACCCATGCCAGCCCCGATTCGCTGAGCCTGTCTGATTCAGATGCAATGCATGACAACTGCTGTACGCTTAGACGTACAAACATGCGCGCAGAAATTCACTGGTTGGATTGCAACATGAAAGACAGGTTTTGAAAGGTCACCCGAGAAATCGTAATGACACCATCATCGTGCAAAATGTTAGAAAAGACAAGTGTGATGATATTGCGTCAGGCTTAAATTTCCTTGGGATGAAGATTCAATGTAAACGACAGATTGACTCAGTGATTGGTTGTGTTAGACTTGCCTAAGCGTACAGGACGCACCCCACCCGCGGGAAGGGCCACGCCCACCTGTCATCAACTTGATCTGTCAACATGACGAACCCTTAACCGGTTTGCGGGTACTGGTAGCATTTGTGCGATGACGCACAGGAGGTCCGTTATGTTTGAATTGTGCATTTATCCATTGGTTATCTTGTTGTTGGCTGTGAGTCTCTGCCAGTTGGCAAGCGCTCAACCGGCTGATCACGATGATGTTTTGCGTCGTGAGATTGATGCGGTGTTGGCTGTGCCAGACAAAGCACGACTTCGTGAACTGGTCAAAGATGAAGCCTCTGAGACATTGCCGGTGCTGGCAGGTTTGAATCGCTGGATGCAGATCAAGCAACGGGTTCAGACGCAGACGGTTGAGAAAACCGAGCTTCAAAAAGCTTTGATGGTCGCTGCGATCTACGGGCATCACAAGGTGGTTTTTTATCTGACGTCAGCATGCTATGGCAAATTGGATCCGAATTACTATGGGCCGACTGGCTTCTTTGAGGACTG
>JBICHS010000267.1:0-6147 GCA_043101135.1 Phycisphaeraceae bacterium JB051 | reverse complement strand
TGACCTCAACCGTCGTCGTGCCCTGATCAGCGAATCCGAACAGCGTGGCAATGCCCGTCTGCTCACCGCCGAAGCACCGCTTAGCGAAATGTTCGGCTATGCTTCAACGCTGCGTGGTATGACCCAGGGTCGTGCAAGCTTCTCGATGGAACCGCTGGAATACCGCATCGTCCCCGGCAACATCGCCAAGACGATCCTCGAAGAAGGCGAAAAGGCCAAGTAAGCAATTCTGTCATCTGACTGATGCTGATAAAACAAAACGCCCTGGTGAGTCACGATTCACCAGGGCGTTTTTTATTGATCCATTCAATGCTGATCTGATCACCTCAAAGCGGTCGACCATACCAATAGGCCACACTACGATACAACGCGTTGCAGTCATTGGCATGACCGTGTTCCACTGATGCATGGATCGACTTCTCAAAGGGGATCGGATCGTTGAGGTGAAAGCGATACATCGTAAATCGCCCATCAATCTGATCCGCCCCTTCTTCGCAGCAGCTCTTGTCGACAAACGTCACGCCATACTCCGGCCGACAGTCCACCGCACGAATCCCCCACGCGAGATTGAAATAGTCCTCCGTACCCGTGCCATGCAGTCGCGGGGGCCACTGCTCATCATCAATGATGAACATGTCATCGCCCTCCCACCACTTGCCGTTGTCATCGGGCTTGCAGTCGATACTCAGCGCGGTGCCGACGTAATGCCCCTCATACCCGCTGATGTTCAGGAACGTGTAATTGTTCTGGCTAGTCAAGTTGGCTAACGCGCCATCAAACTTGCCATGATCCTGCACCGGTTGGTCCTCGGGCAAAGCGGGCCTGGCTTCATTGAGATTGGCATGAAAGTGCAGCACCGGATCAGGCAGCGATTCATGTGCCTCCCAATCCACGTAAAAATACACGCCGATGTGTTCGTCGGATGTGTTACGAATTTGAACCTTGGCTGAATGTGCAAACGGCATGGGGAAAGTGCAGTTCAATGAGCCGCGATAAGGCTTGCCAAACCATGCAGGATTAAGACACTCAGGCTGTTGGGAAACCTGGATCGGCCCGCTGTTCACATCCACCAATTCACCGTGACCAAACATGAAAAAGTCCGCAACGGGCATACAAACCTGCGGCGTCTGTGCATCGTCAAAGGTCATGATCAGCTGCATTTTCTGGTAAACATCCGCGAACTGCGGCGGCATGGTCATCCATAGGTGACGAATGATCCCCGGCCCCATGAGTCTGGGAATATCAAACGTTTGGCCCGGCCCAATCCTGACATAATCGCCGTTCTTGCCTTCGCGATTCCATGAGCTTTCACGATGTCGCTTGAAGTGTTTCTTGAGATGTAATGAATCCAATAGCATGATCACCCCACGTTCATGTCAGATGATTTCCAGGTCGTTGACACTGCCTAGTTCCGGGAACGGTGCGGTGGGCAATTGCTGATACCAAAACGCGACCGATGCGATATCGTCCTGCAAAGGCAGGTAACGCCCGCCACTTCGCCAACCAATCGCCTGAATGGTGACTGCGAGGTCTTCGTGGAAACGGATCGGATCAAGCACATGCCAACGGTACATGGAGAACCGCGTCTGTGATTTGTAAACACCATCAGGCCTTAGGATGTGAGGCACGCCCAGATAGGATGTGGTGAATTCCTGATACTGTTTGGTTGATTTATTTTCAAAGTTGTAGGACCCGCCGAAGTAGTCTTCCGTGCCCGTGCCACAGATCGTTGGGAAGCAATCCCCGCCATGCTCTGCGATGGACTGATCAACAGATTGGCCCTGTGGGATGTCACCGTCCATGTAGAACTTGATCTCACCTTCGCCCCACCAACCGTTGTTGTTCAGTCCCCACGCCATGTAGGTACCGACATAGTGCCCATCGCCTTTGACGCCATCGAGGATGGTGTAGACTTTCCCATAGGGTAATGGGTTGGTCCGGCGGAACTGCGCGTGAAAATAGGCTGGATTTTCAGGGATATCCGGGTCCAGTTCATAGTCGACCTGATAGAACAGACGAAACTCATTTTCCGGATCACGGTTTTCAATGGTCATCCGACAACGCTTGGCAAAGGGCATCGGCCAATAGCAGTTAAAGGCATTGCCGGGATTCACAGCAACGGGCTGGGAATCGATCTGAGCAAATGTGTCGAAAGATGTAAACGCTGAAGCAAAGAAGTCACCAATGGGACACACGATGCTCGGCTGTTCCTGGTCATCCCAATAGACGCGAAGAATGACGTTGCGGTATGCCGTCCCCGCGGGAGTCATCCAGATATGCAGAATGCGACCAGGCCCATCAATGTCCGCCATTTCATAGGTTGTACCAGCGGGGATCCCCACGCAGGGTTTGACCTTCCAGCCTTGCCCCAACTCACGGGCACACCGGCCTTCAATCCATTTGCCATCGGCATCCTGCTGCGGCTTGAGCATCGCGCCTTTGCCTTTTTCACCTGTCGGATTTTCTGCACAGATCGAACGTGTCTGAGCCCTGGTTACTTTTTCAAGATGCTGCATGTGATGTGTCTCCTGTTTGATGACAGCGTTGAGACTTCAAGATACACCGGCAGCGTTGATATCAAAATGGGGTGATTTCTTAAATTTATGTGTTATATTCTGATTCATGCAAAACCTGAAACACTTCTTCAAATATCCTCAAAAGATCAATCAAAGCTTTTCCATACGTGGAATAGGCATTGAAGAACAAATGACGCAAGGTCTTGTCGATCGTCCACGCGGCACGGGCGATTGGCTGATTATGTATTTTCCTGTCCCCTGCCAGATCATGTCAAAACAGGTAGCTGCAGGGAGTTTGATGATCTGGTCTCCCGGGGAATCTCAGAAATATGGTGACAGGCAACTGGGTTGGTCACACAGTTGGATGCACTGTGACGGCACGGCGATCTCACGTTGGCTCAAGCAAGCCAATCTCAGGGCCAATACGATTTACAGTGGTATGCCCCAAACGCATTGGGTGCAAACCTTGATCCAGGTGTTTGATGAACTCAATCAACACGACGTCTATGCCAGTCAGATGATATTGAACCTGATGCAAAATGCCCTGCTGACGTTTGGCCGACATGCCCATCCCGCACCGGAGGATGAGAACCTGAAAAACTCCCTGCAGGATATCCGTCGCCAGTTGGAGATGGATTATGATCAGCCGGTGACTTTGGACGAACTCGCTGCCCAGACGGGTTTATCCATCTCGCATTTCTGTGCTCGGTTCAAACAGGCGTTTGGCAGTAGCGCGATTGAATACCTCATTGAGCAGCGCATGCAACAGGCCGCGTACCTGCTTTACGATCGTAATCTCAAAATTCAGGACATTGCCAAACGCGTTGGGTATGACGATGTGTTTCATTTTTCCAAGTTATTCAAGAAGCATCACGGCCTCTCGCCACGAGCCTTACGCAAGCAGCAACTTGGCGACTGATTCGGTGGGCGTAAGGCTGTTGATCTCTGTTGCCATGTTTGGATCAGGGCAGGGATCATCATAGCGGTTAAGCCATACGGCTTTGATGCCCATGTTAAACGCCCCACCGATATCAGAATGCCACGAGTCTCCGACCATCACACAATCCTGCGGCTTGGCATCAAACAAACCAAGCGCATGTTCAAAGATGCCCGGATCAGGTTTGTTAATGCCGATGTCGCCGGAGATCACCAGTTCATCAAAGTGTTCCCAGAGATTGCAGGCATCAAGCTTGCGAACCTGTTCCTCGCGAATGTGATTGGTGATGATGCCGATCTTGACGTGAGGCCTGAGATACTTGAGCAATTCGATGGCACCGGGAACCGGCTGACGGTGTTCAACATAGGCAGCACGATAAGCATCTGCAGCAACCATCGCATCATCATCGTTGACCGTCACACCATACTCAGCAAACATCTGCTTGAATCGCTCCGAGCGTGCTTGAGCCAAATCAATCTTTCCTGCCAGAACTTTGCTATGTGTCTGATCGATGAGCCGGATATAGGTTTGTTCCAGTGCATCAAGATCGACTGCACCGAAGACTTCATACGCTAGGCGCATGGCTTTAAGGCCACAGATATTGCAGTGACGGTGATCAACGAGCGTGTCATCTAAATCAAAAAAAACGACAGATTTCATGGCGGTTCTCAGTGACACGTGGTGTCGCAGCTATTCATTTGAAGTTTATTTCTTAAGGAATGTGTTCTGCACGCGGAACAATTGCTTGATGCCCTTGGTGGCAAGATCAAGCAGGCTGTCGAGTTCGGTGCGGCTGAAGGTGCCATGCTCGCCGGTGCCTTGGACTTCGATGAACTGGCCCTTCTTGTTCATGGCAATGTTCATGTCGACTTCGGCACGGACGTCCAACGGGTAATCGAGATCAAGGGTGGGTTGCCCGTCGATGATGCCGACGCTGATGGCTGCGACGTTGCCGGTCAAAGGATTGGTTTTGATCATGCCTTCTTTGCGGGCAAAGGCGATGGCTTGGGCGAGTGCAACGTAGGCACCGGTGATGGATGCGGTGCGTGTACCGCCGTCAGCCTGGAGGACATCACAGTCACAGGTGATGGCAAGACCGGGCATTTTTTCCAGGTCGACTGCAGCACGCAGGACGCGGCCGATGAGGCGTTGAATTTCCGTGCCACGCGAATCGGGGCCGCGGCGTTTGCGGTCGGTGGTGGAAGCCGGAAGCATGTTGTACTCCGCGGTGACCCAACCTTGCGTGGGTTCTTCACCGGGCTTGGGCTTAAGCCAACGTGGCATTTCCGAAGCGATGGATGCGGTGCAAAGCACGTGCGTATTGCCTTGCTTGATGATCACCGAACCAGCAGCCTGGGTCGGGAATTTGGTGATCGTGACGGGACGGAGTTGATTACGTTTACGGGGCGTTGTTTTGCTCATGGGGAGCATGATAGCGGAATTTGATTGGGATTACCGAGGCGCTGGTTTTAAAGGCATGAAACCACAGATACACACAGATGAACACAGATAAGAAAAAGACATACTGATTTTTCTCACGCTCGCTTCGCTCAAGACGCAAAGTCGCAGAGAAAGGTCAGTCAAATACATTTGACCCATCAGATTCATTTCATTCATCTGGCGGCTTGGGTTGGAAAGTGATTAGCAAAATAAAAACACCATTGATGTTCATATCAAAACATCTGTGTTTATCTGTGTTCATCTGTGGTTATATGTCTTGAAACCAAGAGCGCTAAACCGCAAGCGGTTTGCTTCCGGGGTTCCGGGGGTTAGCTGGCTACAGCGCGTTCGGCGGCGGGGATCATCTCGGGGACGGCCATGCGGATGGCGGCGAGAATCGCGGAGCTTTCGGCATGTTGCCAGATGTGATCGGTGTCGACGTGCTTGTTACGCAGCTTGTCGAAGGTGCGGATGATCTGCTGCATCTGCGAGCCCATTGGCGGGTGCGTGTTCCATAAACGAATGGAAGCGTGCGGCGTTGGGAGCATGTCTTCGGAGCCGTAGGAAAGCTCTTCGAAGAGTTTTTCCCCGGGACGAATGCCTGTGATCTTGATGGGCATGTCGATATCGGGCTCCAGACCATGCATGCGGATGAAGCGCTTACAAAGTTCAAGGATGTTAACCGGTTGGCCCATGTCCAGCAGGAAAACTTCTCCACCTGAAGCATAGGCTGCAGACTGAATGACGAGACCAGCGGCTTCGGGGATGGTCATGAAGTAGCGGGTCATGTCCTTATGCGTGACGGTGAGCGGACCGCCCTGAGCAAGTTGGTTACTCCAGATCGGCAGGACACTGCAGGCTGAACCAAGCACGTTGCCGAAGCGGACCATGGAGTACACGGTGTCCGAATGACTGTTGAGCCATTGGATGTAGCGTTCTGCCATGCGCTTGGTGGCCCCCATGACGGAGCTGGGATTGACGGCCTTATCAGAGGAGATCATCACGAACCGCCCCACGCCATTGGCGTTGGCGGCATCGGCGACGGAGCGTGTGCCAAAGAAGTTATTTTCCACGGCATCGGAGGGATGGTCTTCCATCATCGGCACATGTTTGTGCGCAGCAGCATGGAAGATGACATCGGGCTTGTACTTACCCATCATCGCCATCGTCTTGGAGGCGTCGGTGATGTCGTGAAGAACTGCTTTACGCTGCTGATTGGGGAACTCACGGGCGATGCGACGGTCAATCTCAAAG
>JBICHS010000266.1:0-4002 GCA_043101135.1 Phycisphaeraceae bacterium JB051 | reverse complement strand
GGAGCCCGAGCAGCGTTACCTGCAAAAACGTCTTGAAGAGATTTTAAAATTTTAGTGATAGCCGTGTCGATTCGTCGACTTGTTGTTCGACTACCTTGTGAACGAAATGATTTTCAGACAATTTGAAAGTGAGGCCAATATGGATTTTGTGTGTCTTGGTTGTTTGGATGAATCGATCTGGGCGACCTTCACTCCCGAGCAGCAGCAGGAGAACATGCAACGCTGTTTTGCTTATGACGATATTCTGCGCGAAGAAGGCCATTTCAAGGATGGTTATGCCCTGATGCCCGCGAAGATGGCTGCAACCGTCCGAACCCGAGCCGGGCAGGTCACCGTCACCGATGGCCCCTTTGCCCAGACCAAGGAAATGCTCGGCGGGCTTTTGTTTCTCGAAGCTCATGATCTGAATCATGCCATCGCTTTGATGTCCAAGCATCCGGGGACTGAGTTTGGCAGTTTCGAGATTCGTCCGTTGCATGCCCAAATGAATCAAATCATCAGAAAGTAACATTGAGCAATAAGCCTCAATGAATTTCTGTTCCCGTCGGAACACATGCTATTTCCGGTGATTGACTGGAACGTGAAAAAGGCTTGCGCACCAAGATTAATTGATGACGCAAGCCTGTTGTTTTTGAGATTGATATCAGTGATCAAGCACTGCGTTTGGAAGGGGTGCTCAGCCATGTGGAAAGACGGCGTGCGACTTGATCCAGTGGAACCTGGACTTCGACTGCACCCATTTCGTAGGCTTCACGCGGCATGCCGTAGACCACGCAACTGGATTCACTTTCACCGATGGTACGTGTGCCTGTGTTTCGCATGGCAAGCATACCACGTGCCCCATCATCACCCATGCCGGTGAGAATCACACCAATGGACTTGGAGCCCGGGGCGTGTTGTGCAACGGACTTGAAGAGCACATCGACCGAAGGTTTATGGCGATTGACATTGGGGCCGTCCTTAAGTTTCACGCTATAGCCACGTCCGGAGGGGTGTAGCAGCATATGTCGATCACCTGGGGCAAGAAGCACTTTGCCTGTCTCTAGGACATCACCATCAGAGGCATGGACGACATTCATTGCGGAGATGCGATCCAAACTGCTGGCAAACGACTCGGTGAATGCCAACGGCATATGTTGCACGATGACGACGGGGGGAAAGTCACCGGGCAATTCTGCAAGCAGATGCCGAAGGGCCTGTGTTCCACCTGTTGATGATCCGATGGCAACGATCTGTTTGTACGTGCCACCTGATGCAGCAGGCACTTTGATCAAATTCGAAGATTTGAGTTTGGGTACAACTGCCGGCTTGGGCGGTGCCGAAGTCAGATACTTCGAGAGCTTGGCGTTGGCTGCAGCTTTGATCTTATCCTGAAGTTCGATGGCCAGCTGTTTGAGGGCGGTGCGGTCTTGAGGTTTACCCACTACATCCACCGCGCCATTGGTCATGGCCTGGTAGGCGGCATTGGAGCCTTTTTGCGAGAGGGTTGAGACCACAATCACTGGAAGCGGATAGAACTTCATGAGCTTTTTGAGAAAGGTCAAGCCATCCATTCGCGGCATCTCGATGTCGAGTGTGACAACATCCGGCCGAAGACTCACGATTTTATCACGTGCATCAAAAGGATCAGTGGCGACACCGATGACTTCGATTTGCTGATCCTGTGCGATGCTGCTGGAGAGGACTTGGCGGACCACAGCAGAATCGTCAATGACCATCACACGGACGGGTTTGGTGTGTGTAGGCATTATGATTCTCCTAAGAATTATTCATCAACATGAATCTCAAGCAGGATGATGCCATCATCACTGCTAAAGCAACAGGTCGAAGGGCGAGTTAAAGTTTGCACGAGCGAAGTTTGGTCAAGATTCTGCAACTGAGGTACTTGCAGGTCAAACACCGGCTCAGTTCCCCAGAGTTCCGTGAGGGTTTGACCACAAATCACATTGAGTAATTCACAGATCGCGTCATTCTGCTGCTCGGAATCCTGGGCCTCTTCTTCATCCACGCCAAGCATGTTGGCCCAGATCACCGGCGTCATGCTTTGGGGAATGTACATGACCAGTGAGCCGTGGTGCGGACCTTCGAAACGCATGGATAACTGGCGGTAGGGCATGTCCAGTGCATCCACATTCACATCGGCTTTGTCCACGGGATCAACAAAGTAAAAAGCCATTGATTCCATGACGCGGCAGAAAACGTCGATCATCGGTTGTTTGGTATCAAGCTGCATTGTCTAATCCTGTTAAATCATCAACGATGGCTTTGAAATCTTCCGGTTGGAACGGCTTGCGGATGTAGGCGGTGATGCCTTTGTCCTTAAGCTGTTCGATACGTGTTTGCGAGCCTTCTGTCGATACGACCACCACTGGGATGGTTTTCATCAGTCCGTCATGACTCATCTTTTCGATCATCTCAACGCCATTCATCACAGGCATGTTGATGTCAGCGAAAATCAGATCGACCCACTCTTTGCCAAGGATATCCAGGGCTTCTTTGCCATTGGCGGCGTGCAGAACCACGTTGGTCTGGACGCCAGCAAGGTGGAGTGTTTTTTCCATGACGCTGCGGACTGTAATCGAGTCGTCGACAAGTAATACGTTCAGACTCATTGTTCTATCTCCTGGCTCAAAATCGCTTCGTTCACTCGGTTGCGAATTGTTTATAGGATTGTCTCAGTTCCCTTGGTTCGAATGCATGTCTGGCCGGTTGCCATGTCCAGTGTCATGGTGCGGGGCTTTTTGCCGCCGATGTCCTGACCTTCGATGAGCATGTTGTTTTTCCAGAGAAACTTTCTGAGGACGGCAAAGTTGCGTTCGCCAATCCGGAATTGTTCACCCATGTCCATGGGGGCACCTGCGCCGGCAACTTTGATCTGGATACGATCTTTGTGTGCACCGCAGTCAAAAAGTTTACTGAATAAGGCAACAAGCCCCGTGTCGGCGTACATGGTGGGAGTTTGCTTGGCCTTTTCCGGATTTGAACGTGATGACGGGAGCAGGCAATGAATCATTCCCCCGACTTTTGCAACAGGATCGTACGCGGTCACGCCAAGACATGAACCTAATGAATAGGTGATGAGCATGTCATTGACATCATCGCTTACATACATTTCTGCTATGGCAATTACCCTTGTGTTCATGGGCACACCTGTTCCTGTAAGTATGAATGATTAACCCGCGGCATCGCGTGGCACCATTTCCAGTTCAATGAGCTGATTGAGAATTTTCTCACGTGTCACCGGCTTGACGATGTACGCTTCACATTGCCCGTTAAATGCCTTGAGCACATTGTGTGCATCAGATAATGCCGTGGTCATCACGACCTTGGCACCATCCCCCACAGAGATCCCATTCTTGGCCTCGACCTGACGAATACATGTCAGCGCTTCCTGGCCATCCATGTTCGGCATCATGATGTCCAGGAAAACAAGGTCGTAGGGCTCCTTGGCCTCAATGGCTGCTGTGATCGCTTCAACGGCTTCAATGCCGTCAATGGCAACGTCACAATGGCCATACTGTTGCATATGTCCCAGAAGCACCTTGCGACTGACAAAATCATCTTCTGCAATGAGTATTTTCATGACATGTAAACTCCATGTTTGGAGGGTTTGAAATTTTCGCTTGATTGCTGATTCATCATGTTTGGATGAGATATTTCGTTGATCAACTGCATGAAATGCATCTGCAAATGGTCAAAGACCAGTTGGTGTTTCCACGGGTGTGCAGGATCAATCGGGCAGGTATCGTTCTGGATGTGTATTGATAACCCCGAGCAGCATGCCGTTGGAATTGGACTGGTGCGAAGAATCTGCTTCATCTCGTCTGGATTGGAATCTTTTTCAATCCGGGTATCGACCAACAGAACGCTTCGGTTTTCCGTGAATTTCATACGCTGTTCATTGAGTATGGATTGGACTTGTTCGGCTGTTTTAACACATGTGCATTTGAAGCCTGCGAGGCGAGATTGTCTATCAAGAATGCTGCAGAGCGTGTTGTCATT
>JBICHS010000265.1:0-2684 GCA_043101135.1 Phycisphaeraceae bacterium JB051 | reverse complement strand
GGCACAGGTTCATCGGTTCCCACCCAATCGCCAATAACCATAGGCAACGCTGCAGCAGCTTCACGGACATGAGTGTGGTACGGCGACGCATCAATCACCGGCTCGTGCATCATCAGCTTCTCAGTGACAATCCCAGCAAGTAACAACACCCCAAGCACCGGAGCAAGCAAAGCACCGCGATATCGGACTGAAGTTTTGATCTTCTCGACCATGCCAATCCTTAATCGTAAGCCAACGTAAACCGTGTCACCGGCACCAGCGTCCATCGCATCAAGCGAACAATCGACAGCAGCAAACCAAACGCCACCAGCAACATCACCCACCCGCTGATCGCATGAAATAGATCAGCAAACGCGTGATAATTCGCATACACCCAAACCGCACACACCGTCCGGATAATGTTGCAGATCACCGCACAGATCGGCGAGATCACAAGCACCAACACCCGAACGTACTGACGCAGTGGCAGGCTAAAAGCAAAACAGTAAGCCACCAACAGCAACGCAAAGACCATCCGCATGCCGTTGCACGCCTCGGCGATCGTCACGTCCATCTCATTGATCGAAAGCAAGGAACCGGAACGAATCACCGGCACGCCGATCACCTGGAACACCAACTCCGTCGCCCGGGCAACCAATCCCTGTAACGGGATCGACAGCCACGTTCGGATCATGCCCGGTGCGGGAATTAAAAACAACAATGCCACAAAACTCGGCAGGAAATACGCAATAATCTCCGCACCTGCAACACACGTAAAACATCCCAGCACGATCATCAACGAGCCAAGATGCCAGAACGCTTCAATACCATTGTAATACCCAAAGGCCGAAATCCCCCACCCAATTGCAATCATGATCACGCCAAGCAATTGCCCTGTCGGCCTGCAAAGGCGCAATCGTGCACGACGGACCCAGCCTAGCCACAATGCAACCGGGATGACCAGCAGCATATGACTGAACTCTTCCTGCCCCCACATCATCACCACTATGTCACGCCATGCATCCATGGTCGCCACAATGCCAAGCAACGTCATCAGCAACGCTGCCACCAGGTGACGCGGTGTCCAACCGTTGCGAGATAATGTTTTAGGCAGTTGTTTCATGTTACGTTCATGTCCATGCAAACCGCATGCGGTTTAGCGCGATTTGCATCTCATTTCATCACCATTTGATCCACGATGACCTGTCCGGCTTTGACATGTGCGCCCACACCAATCAGTGACCGGGCAACCACAGCGCCTTTATCAATGCGAGCGCCACGAAGAACCACCGCTTCACGCAGTGATGCCTTGGGATCAACTTCCGCACCAACTTCCACCAGGTTAAACGCAGGCTGACTGACCCTGTCCGATTCATCAAGACCATGCATCCGACGCAAGCCATCAAGATAGTTGGACAGCGTTCGAATCGGTTGCACTTCAGCTTTCTGACGGCGTAAAACCAATGTCTGATGATGTCGAGAAATCACCGGTAAGGCCTGTTCTTTCATGTCGACAAAACCAATCGGTGCGATGTCACGCAATGCGCCGCAACGACAGAGCATCATGCCCGCAGGTGTACCGTCCTCGTAGGACAACAGCTGAACATCACCACCCAGGTTGGCCATATCCACGACCATTTGATCCAACGGCTCAAACAATAACTGATTGGCAGAGACCACCAGCAGGTAATCTTCATCATCAAAACGTTTGGCAAGGTCATGCAGAACGCCGCCCGTCCCGCGGAGCTCAAGCGGATCACGTTCAATGCTGATGACGGACTTGGAGCGTTGCCACGCTGAGATCGGTGCAGTAGCCGTCCAGTCAATCATCACATGTGTATCAAGATGGTCACGGTCAAGGCGGTCTGCAAGATGAGTGATGTGGTCCTGCCAATGATTGAGGATGGAACGACTTTCGTCGATGGGCAGGTCAAGACCGCTGCGTTGAAGCTGCTTATGCAATGGCGTGGGGCGCACGGTCCCAGCGAGCAGCACCACTTCGGTGATGCGGCTGAGAATATGCTGTGCGCTACGCGTCGCCGGCGCAGCAGAATGCTGTGTGCGTATTTGCGTCATACTTTTCCCTCCCCCCGGAAGTTTTTATGGTGAAAACTCCCAGAGGTTAAATCCATCAGGTTCTCAGGCTGATGGGCGTCCCAATCGTGACCAAAACGAATTGGTCAATAAGGCAATCCCAAACGGGATACCGTCGATGACATACCGACGGAATAAGCGTTTGGGTTCCTGCATCAAACGATGCATCCATTCGAGTCCGAGCTTTTGAATCCAGCGTGGTGCGCGTTGCACATCACCGCAGACAAAGCTGAAACTGATGCCGATGCCCAACCACCAGGTCCCCGGCAGTTTCTCCCTGAGATGTTTAATCAACACCTCCTGCTTCGGGGAGCCCAGTGCAACCAGAACAATGTCCGGCTGGGCCGCAAGCAATGCGTTTTCCAATGCCGCCATTTGTGACGGGTCTTTTTCAAAGCCATAAGCCGGCACGTGTATGCCAGCGATGTTCAAATCCGGGTGACGTTGCATCAACACATCCGCTGCCTTCTTCGCAGCATCGCCAGCACCACCAAGCAGGTAAATCGACCGACCACGTTTGGCAGCCTCAGCAGGCAATGTGTTGGTCAAGTCCGATCCTGCAACGCGTTCAGGTAATGGTGTGCCTTGCAAGCGCGAGGCCCAGATCAAGG
>JBICHS010000264.1:0-6181 GCA_043101135.1 Phycisphaeraceae bacterium JB051 | reverse complement strand
TCTTCATCCTCCCGGGCCTGGGTGTGCTCTTGGTCGATGCGGTGCGGAATATAGATCAATTCCTGATCCTGGGTGTGGTGCTTGTCTTCTCAACCATGCTGGTCCTCATGAACCTGCTGGTGGACGTGGCCTACGCGTGGGTCGACCCGCGGATCGAATTGGTGAAATAGGTCTTATGTGTCCAAGACAGAATTAGCCACAGATGCACACAGATAAACACAGATTAAAAACAAAGGCAATCATCACGCCCGCTTCGCTTGAGACGCAAAGACGCAGAGTTGAACCAAACCTGAATTTTCTTAGCGGCTTTGCGGCTTGAGCGAAGCGAGCGTGAGTTTTCATTTTTGTCTTGGTATCTGTGTTCATCTGTGTGCATCTGTGGCAAAAATTGCCTTGATCACTTCAAGCAACACAACACCAGATAACTCACTTCAACCAACCACCCATCGGCTCAACCTTGCGTTTGGCGGCAAACACCACCATGCCCAAACCGAAAGCAAAGAGGACGAAGCTCAGCCACTGCCCACGGGATAAGCCCAGTGTGAGTCCGATGCCGTAGTCCGGCTCGCGGAAGAACTCGGCGATGACACGGAAGACCGCATACAGCGTGCAGAACCAACCGGAGACCACCAGCGGTTTGCGGGGTTTACGCCAGATGATCACGAGAATGAGCCACAGCAGTAAACCTTCAAGTAATGCCTGATAGATTTGCGACGGGTGGCGAGGCGTCACCCAATCGCGAGCAATCTCCAGCGCCTTTTCATTGTGATTCTGAACCTGCTTGATAAACCAATGAACATAGTGATACATGCCCTGATTGGTCACATGATCCGGAGCAGGCAGCTCACGGGAGACTTGCGTTAACAAACCATTGTCCCACGTTTCCATTTCCTGCGGGAACTTCACAGCCAGGGCAAAGTCCGGATCGCAGGGGCGGCCATAAAGTTCACCGTTGATGAAGTTGGCAATGCGCCCGAAGAACACGCCAATCGGCGCCGTCATGGCACACAGATCAAGCAGATGCGACAGCGAATGTTTGCGTCGGTAGCTGTAATACCAGCAGGCAATGATCAGACCGATGATCCCGCCATGCGAAGCCATGCCCCCCTTGTTGATCGCAAGCACATCCCAGAACGGCATGGAATCCGTAAAGCGAAACAACATGTCCGGGCTGTAAAACAGGACGTAACCAAGACGTCCCCCGACCACTAACCCGATGGCTGGCACGATCACGAAGTCCGCGGGCTCTTTGGGTTGCAAGCTTGAATGGCCAACAGAAACGATGCGTCGAATCTGCAGGTAGGCAAGCAAAAAGCCCAACAGGTACGACAGTCCGTACCAACGGATCGGCCCGTCTTCCCAGAGCATGATCGCATACGGATCAATGTCATGAACATAAGCAGCAAGCATGTGGAGCATGATGGAAATTGTAGTGACTTTTGGGAAGCTTGCTTATTTGAAAACAATGTCGTGCAACAACAAGGTGTTTGTACAAAATGTGCTCCAACTCAGATGTTGAATTTGAGCTTTGCTCAATCCCACGTTGACACAACGCGGCTCGCCTGAGTTGAAGTGTTCTACCTGTGACTTACCGACGACCTCGGCCTTTGCGGTGTTTCTTCTTTTTGCTGCCGCCGGCATTGTCGCTGTTTTTCAGGCGTTTGACGTTCATCGACTGCTGATGTGCTTTGCGGGCGCCCTTGGGTTGCTTGCGTTTTTTCTTGTCAGGTGTCGGTGCGTGCTTGGGTTTATTGCCACCCTTGTTCTCCACGATCACCAGGTCAAGCATGCGTGCAGCCGGATCAACACGGGCGATGCGGATGACAAATTGATCACCGATAGCAATGACGCGACCGGAACGTTGAGCAACCAGCTGACCAGTGTTGCGATTTAGACGCCAGTGTTCACCGTGACGGGACTTGCCACCACCGGGCAGATCAGCTGTGCGGATAAAGCCATCAACGAGATACTTGTCGATCTGCATGAACACGCCGGAGTTGGTGACGCCGGTGACGGTGCCTTCAAAGTCATCACCCAGATGTTCAGCAAGTAACTGGAGCACAAGGAAGTATCGGAGCTGGCGTTCTGCTGCTTCGGAGTTGCGTTCGGTCGCTGAGCAGTGTTTGCCGATCTCACCGAGTTTGACTTCATCGGGCACGCGTTTGTCATCGAGCATGCCTTCGACGGTTTTCTTCTTGTTCTTGCCCCCTTCACCATCGCCCTTTGCTTCCAGATACGCATCAATCGCGCGGTGGACCACCAGGTCAGGATAACGCCGGATCGGGCTGGTAAAGTGCGTGTAATGTTCCGAAGCCAAAGCAAAGTGCCCGATGGGCATGGGGGCGTATTCAGCTTTGGACAGCGTCTTGAGCACTGCAAAGTGAACCGCCTGTTCAGCGGATTTGCCACGCACGGAGTTAAGCAGTTCCTGTAACTCGCTGCGCGTTGGCTGAGATGGGATGTTGTATCCTGCAACGCGTGCAAACTGGCGAAGCTCATCAATATCAAACGAGCTTGGATCAGGATGCACACGGCGGATCATCGGGATGTCCAAGCCATCAAACAACTCGGCGGTGACCTCGTTGGCTTCGACCATGAACATCTCAATAATGCGGTGCGTAAAGGCATCATCTTCACGCTGTGCATCAATCACGCGACCTGAATCATCGTAGACCAGATCCACATCGGGTAAGCCCAACTCGATCATGCCCGAATCGCGACGACGCTTGAGAATCAGCTTGGCAAGCTCATCAAAAAGCTTGAGCGTGGGCATGGTCAACTTCGGGTACTTCGGCTCGGTCTTGGCGTGCTTGACCGCTTCCTTGAGATCACTTTCGATTAACGCCTGCGCTTCAAGATAGGTCAGCCGTTTATCCGATTTGATCACCGCGTTACACACACGAAAACCAATGCGTTTACCCTCTTCGTCATAGCGAATGATCGCAGTCTTGGTGAAACGTGGCACGGCTTCCTGCAACGAACAAACGCCGTTGGACAATAACTCGGGAAGCATGGGAATGACCTTGCGTGGCAGGTATGTGCTGTTACCGCGAAGGTAAGCTTGGTCATCAAGCTTGGTCCCCATCGGCACGAAGTGACTCACGTCCGCAATGTGCACGCCCAACTCATAGACCGCCCCATCGCCCTGCGGCGAATCGAACTTCGACAAGCTGATCGCATCGTCATAATCCTTGGCGTCCGGCGGGTCGATGGTCAACGTAAAAACATCACGCAAATCTTCGCGTGTTGCGGGCAGGTTTTCAGGGTCAAACGACTTGGCAGCTTCACGTGCCTGTTCCATGACCTGTTTATCGAACTTTTCTTCCAAGCCAAACGCACGCATCACCGCAGTGGTTTCAACGTCCGGCTCACCGGTCTCACCAAGCACATCGACGATGACACCTTCAGCGAGATATCGCTCCGTCGGATACTGCGTGAGTTCAATGACGACCTTGTCGTTGGCGGTCGCGTTCTTGGCATGCGGGTCACGGATGATGACCGGCTCGGTGAGAATCTTGCCATCCACTTTGACGAGCCATTGACTGCCTTGTTTGAAGAGACAGCCGACATACTGTTTTTCGGAGCGTTGGATGATTTCAACGATGCGACCGATGTAAGGCGACTTGCCATCGCCGCGACTGCGACGTGGTATGACCTTGGCGCGAACGCGGTCACCGGTCATGCCGTCAAGCGTGTTGCCCTGTGGGACAAACAGATCACCATGGCCGGTGCGTTTGTCAGGGTCCGGTTCAATGAAGCCAAAGCCGCGTTCGTTCAGACGAAAGGTGCCAATGACTTCGCGCCCCATCGGAGGCAGACAGATACTGTTGGCAGCGCCGTGGACGACCTGCCCGGAATCAAGCAGATGGGTGACCGCTTCACGGAAGGTATCTTCATCGGTTGGTTCGATCCCCAGGGCTTTGGCAAGGAGATGGACCTGTGTGGGTTGATAGCGTTGATCGGAGACGTGTTCGAGGATTCTTTTTTCAAGCCGCTCTGACATAATGGATTGGGCCTTGTGTTTTAGCTGTTTCGTTGTGGTCATGGTACCCAAAACTGCAAGGCGATGTCAGGACCAATGGGCATGATGAGCAATAAACGTTATGCTGATTGGGATGGAAGCTGGCTTGATGATGTCTTGAAGATATCGTGATCCCAGCATGTACTCGGCTTATTGCCTGAGTCAAAACAACTGAATCAAGATTAGCAAACAATAAGGACACAGTATGGCCACCAAGCAGGAAATCATCGATGCCGCCAAGAAACTGGGCAAGCTCATTGCCGAGAACTCGGTGGGTGAAAAACTCGAAGCCGCGATCAAGCGACTTGAAGACGACATGGAAGCCCAACGCGCGATGAACGATTATCAGCGTTTCATTCAGACGTTGGCAGAGAAGGAAGCAACGGGTAAGCCCATTGAAGTCGAAGAAAAGCAGAAGCTTCAGACACTGCAGAACGCAGTGGTTCACAGCCTGACGCTGCAGCAGTTCCAGATGGCTCAGATGGATTACCTGGACCTGATGCGCGAAGTCGATCAGGTGATCAGCGCCCAATCCACGGGGCAGCAAATGGTTGCCGATGCGGCTCAGCCGGCGCCGGCACAGAGCCCGTTGATTAACCCGAGTCTGTAAGGCGACAACCAGACAGCGACACGCCCCCGGAAGTGTCGCAGCGATTAAAATCAACACACCAATAAAAAACGCGTCGATGAATGCAGGATTCGTCGACGCGTTTTGTTTTTTATGTTGGTTTAATCTCAGCGAGCGGTCGGCACAGCCAGATCACGCTGGGAGATGTTAAACGGCGCGCCCTGAAGCATTGCGCCCCATTCCTGTGAACGTAGATGCAAGGTCGTCCAGGCACCAGTGCGGATGTTCGGGGCCATGTCATTTTGAGGCAGACTGTTCTCAGGCACCTGCATCGCACGGGTGCTGATCCAACGCAGAATATTTTCCGAGAGTTGAATCATGCTGGTGTACTGGTTTTGCAGGGATTGATGGACGCGTCCTTGATCCAAAGCACGACTGCAGTGAAGCATGAACCGAAAGGCAGCACGGGCAAACTGCTTGGAGACCTGCAGCGGGATTTCCTGGCCGCCCGCCTGTTCGGTGACAATGTTTTTAAACAGAATTCTCATCGCATCGTAATCGGCTTTGAGCGTGATGGTCGGATTGCCATGATGCACGTTCACATGTTCGTTGAGTGCAAAAAGCATGGTGCTTCTGGCTTGAGGGATGGTCAATTGACTCATGCTCCCGAGAATCTGCTCAATGACCACCTGGTCAGGCTCATTGAAAAACACATTCTGCAGCAGGGTCAGCACCATGACCTGCGATGTGTTATCGAGCTTGGCGCCGAGCTTACCTGCTGCCTGGGCAGCCAGATAACGGATCGCCGGGTTGTTGTCTGCCAGCCCTGCCTGGACGATGGGAATCGCAGATTTATCTGAGAGGTCTGCAAGACAGAGCATGGCATTGAAGCGAACAATCATGCGCTGCGACTGAATGAGTTTCTCGGGAATCTTGCCAATGAGTGTTGCCGAGTAAGCCGCCTTGAACACTTCGGTTGCTGAAGGATGCCGAAGCGGTGAGACCAGTTGATCACGTGCAGCGGAGACCTCAGGGTCCTGGCTGGTGAGCATTTTCTGAATCCAGAAATTGGCATACTCATCAAGCTTGAGTTGCTGAGCGCCATCGAGTGTTTGCGTGGTGCTGATCAAGGCCGAGTCGAGTTTGAGTTGTTGTGCATTGGCATTGATGCCGGTGAAGACAACCGTCAAAACAATGATGATCGCAGAGAACATTCGCAAGTTCATGAACATGAACCTCCGTGCTAAGTGGGAGGGATTGGGGAAAATCTACTCAAACCTTATCACTGAGTCGGATTACTGTCAAACAACTCACTGCCGCCAAATCCACATAAACCATTGCGTTTCAAGTGGTAGAGTCGAACAAGAAAGATCGGGGCAACATTGGCTCGCCTTGCAGAAACTACTTTTGGTGGTATGCTTGGTGATTCGGCGTGGTGTTGGGGTGATTCACTGAGTTGCCCCGTTGCTACTGGCCTGATTTCGTTATCCCGCGGAGAGACATATGTCCTGGTTATTGGCATGGCAGCCATACTTCAGTCCCAAAATGCGAATGACGGGACGTGCGCATCAAACGAACAACCGTGTCCAGCG
>JBICHS010000263.1:0-2914 GCA_043101135.1 Phycisphaeraceae bacterium JB051 | reverse complement strand
CAGGAAGTGAGGCAGTTGCCACATGAACATGATCGCAAAAAGCAGCATCGCAGACGGTGTTACCGAATGAGCAGCAGCAGCAGCACCCATCACCGGGGGCAACGCGCCAGGCACCGCACCCACAATCGTGGAGATGCTGTTAACCCGCTTCATCGGCGTGTAAACCAGACAGTAGCTGATGATCGTCCCCGCTGAGAGTAGTGCACTGAGATACCCACAGGCAACCCAGAGAACCGATACACCAATCGTCGAAAACAGTAGCCCAATCACCATCGCGGAAACCGGGTGAAGCCGACCTGCTGGCAGCGGACGTTTGGCGGTACGCGGCATCAAAGCGTCGGTGTGCTTCTCGATCACTTGGTTCAAGGCACTGGCGCCCATGCAGGATAGGGCGACACCCAGCAGCATCCACATCATGACCACGCCCTGAAGCTGCATCACAACGCCGAGGCTGCGCATCTCCATGACTTCACGCGATGCCATGACAAAACCGATGGAGGCGGTGATCATCACCATCACCGTGATACGCACCTTGGTCAACGTCATGAAATCGCTGCGGGTGGGGATCAGTGGTAAATCCTGATCTTTGACCAGTGACAGAATGTTGGCAGGAATCTGTGTCATGCAATGGCTCCTGTGCCTGAGGCTTGAACCGATTGTGAAGAGGTGTCATGAGGGGTGGCAGAAGCGTCAGCGTAAATCTGATGCTCAGCCAGATAACGCAGACGCATCATGCGAATTTGTATCAAGGTTGCCAAGCCTAAAAAGACTGCACCGATAAACTGATGGGCTGTGGAAATCTCGGGGTGCTTGCCCGTCCAGATCACCAGCATGCCCAGGGTCAATTGGACCAAAAGTAATCCCAGCATGGCCATCACCGGCTTGGCGAGATTCGGCAGACTTGAGATCGAATCTTTCAATGCCTTGACCAACAGCAAGACATGCACGATCACTGCCATTGCCCAGAGTCTATGAGCCGTATGCAGGTAAACATGCCAAAGCTTGAAGTGAACCACTTCGCCGTTTTTGTCGTGTTGTACATCGACTTCATGTTCGACGATGGCATCTTCAAGTTGTTGCTGTGAAGTAGGGGGGACCAAACTGCCATAAAACGTGGGGAAGTCCGGCACGCTCAGCCCGGCACCGCTATGTCGCATCGCAGCGCCCAATGACAACTGAATCAACAACACGCCAAGCAGAATCCAGCCCATGCGAATCGGCTTGGCAAGTTTGCCTGCTTCGACATCTGGCGAGGGTTTGTCCAACCAGCGTTTACCCAACGCGGCACAGGCCAGAATCAGAAAGCAGAAATACAGCTGACCAAGCACACCATGAACAATGCCGAACCGCCAGTCGATTTCAGTGACGCGAACCCCGCCGAGAATGCCCTGGATAATGACCATGATCAAAAGACCGGTCCCAAACCATCCCATCCAGCGTCGGTTCTTTTCGGTGATCCATAACCAGACACATAAAATGATCGCCAGAAATCCGACACCGCTGGCCCAGAGCCGATGGGTATGCTCCCAGAAAACGCCACCTTTCCACATGGAGATGGGAAAGAGGAACATGTTGTAATCAAAGGTCTGTGGCCAATCGGGGACCGCCATGCCTGCGGTTTTGCTGGTCACCGTGCCACCCAATGCCAATAAACCGAGAACGGCTATGAGACTCAACATGGCAAAACCATAGAGCAGCGGGCGATACACGGGAAGACGATCATCACTGGGCGTAGTTTGAGATTTTGGCATCGTATTCATGAGGTTAAATTGTCTTAAAGTCTTTTAGCATCCATGCATGCAGACATTCTTCAAATATCTTACGAAGTATTGAACCATTTACCAACAAAAGACACAAATCCAATAAGATAGTCTCTTAAGACACGTTTTTAATACAAGAGCAGCTAGCAGGACGATCTACCAAAAAGTCTGACTTGCTCCGAAGTTCAAAAGTGCTACAATTTGCCACGATGCACCAAGTACAAAATATCATGATTGCCAGCATTATGATTAGCACTCCGCAAAAGCGGTAGGGCCTGTGCTGCAATTCTGAAACTTAAACAGAACTCACAACCCTGCTGCAAGGCAGGGTTTTTTTGTTACCTTATCCGTCCACAAAACCAAGATGGAACTTTGAAAATGACTGACTCACAACCTTCTTATGTCGAAATCTACGATACGACCCTCCGCGATGGTACGCAGGGCCAGGGTGTCAATTTGTCCCTGGTCGACAAGCTCAAGATTACTGAACACCTCGACGGCATCGGCGTAGACTACATTGAAGGTGGATACCCGCTGTCCAATCCCAAGGACGTGGCCTACTTCGAGCAGGTTCAGGAATTGAATCTCAAGCATGCCAAGGTCTGTGCCTTCGGCATGACCCGCCGTCGTGGCATCAAGGCTTCCGAAGACGTTGGCATGCAGGCGTTGGTCAACTCCAAAGCACCCGTCATCACCATCGTCGGCAAGACATGGGATCTGCATGTCGATGAAGTCCTGCGCGTTTCACGTGAAGAAAACCTGGAGATGATCAAAGACTCCGTGTCGTTCTGTAAGTCCTCCGGTGCTGAAGTCTTTTATGATGCGGAACACTTTTTCGATGGTTACAAAGCCAATCCTGAATATGCCCTGCAAACCCTGCAAGCTGCCATCGACGGTGGTGCGACACGCTTGATCTTCTGCGACACCAACGGTGGCTCACTGCCCAGCTGGATCATGATGACCGTCCGCAAAATCCAGGAACAACTTGAACTGCCCTCCGAGGTCAAGCTCGGTATCCATACGCATAATGACGGCGGTCTGGCGGCAGCCAACTCCCTGGCAGCAGTCGAAGGTGGTTGTCGTCAGGTTCAAGGCACCATCAACGGTATCGGTGAACGCACCGGCAATGCGGACCTGATCACCGTCGCAGCTAA
>JBICHS010000262.1:0-3902 GCA_043101135.1 Phycisphaeraceae bacterium JB051 | reverse complement strand
GCCGTTCATCTGTCGTAGCCATGCGACCACCTTACGGTTCTTCTCAGGCAAAACGAATTGCGTTTCATAGGCCTCAATCGCTTCGATCTTCTTATCCATATACTGCGAAATATCCAGACAAAAACTGGGGTTGGCAACGTGTCGTAAATGCGTGCAGTAATAGTAAATCATCCACTTGGGATAAATCGGGTCGCCGGGTAAATCGATCTTCGAAAGCTTGGCATCAAAGCGTGCGTCTTCGACGATGCGCGTCACCGCAATGTGATCCGGATGAGCATCTTCAAAATATGGCAGGAAGACAATACTTGCCTGATGCTCACGAATCACACCTGCAACCTTGTGTCGTGCTTCAACGCTATGGGTCACAAAACGATTGGGCAAGCCAAGCAGACGACGTTTGACGCCCAGAATTTCCGCTGCCTTGGTCCATTCGATTTCACGTTGCTCCGGTGAACCGAGTGGCGTGGGTTCGCCATTGGTCATATCCAGAAGCAGGATGTTATGTCCCTGTGCTGCAAGGCTGAGAATGGTGCCTCCCATTCCCAGTTCCTGATCATCCGGGTGTGGGCCGACGACAAGTATGTTGGCCATGATTGGCTCCTTGGATACTTCGCTTGTGAAAAAATCAATGTTACTTCAATTCATCCAGCCGGGCATTGATTTTATTCCCAAGGTCGCGCATTTGGTTCATCAATTCACGACGGTGTTTGGGATCGTCCTGCTTGCGTTCGAATGTCCATTGACGTGCTGTCAGACACAACGCCGTACACAGCCGTGTTAACTGAGGGTCGAACTCATCGCTTGCTGGCTGCCAGATCAATCGACTTAGAATCATGCTTGCAGGTGCGTTGAGATTCGTAGGGGTGTAATCACGATACATGGCCGTCACACGCCCCAGCGCAACGAGATATGACAGGTCATCATGCACGCGTTGGAGGTTGAGCTTCATGTCCTGCGGGTTACTGCCATCGGTGAAGAGTCGGATGATTTCCTTGCTGTGAACCGGGATGCGTGCGAGCATTTCGTCACAGGTTGCCTGATCCAGATCGACAATGCCCATGCGATGATAGAGTCCATCCTGTGAAGCAAAGATGACTTCATTAAGTCTTTGGGCAGACTGCACGGTATCCAATGCGGTCTGTAGTGATGCACGCATGGCCTGTGGCTCATTGGGTTCCTCTGCCTGCCAACGCTGCACCCAATTTTTCACATCGGTGATGATGCGGTCCTTGATGGCTTGCCCGTCATCTGCCAGAATCCCGCGCGGTTGATAACGCATGAGATTGTCCGCATCACGCCACTGTCGCGACAGACTGATCAAACGTGCATGTGATGCGATCACCGTAGAACCGGCACGGGCATTGGTGAGTCCCAGCAGGTCTTGAGCCTGCGTTTTGAGTGGTGCAAAAAGTCCCTGCGATCGATGCGTGATGAGCATCGGCAACTGCATGATGTCTTCAAACAAACCGCGCGTGGTATCACATTCATCAAGCCACTGTTCATGCTGAGGGCTCAACGCCAAAGGCAGATTCTCTAGCATGCCCTGCGTGATTTTGGCAAGTTCTTTCTGGATTTTTGCCCAGCGTCCATTGAGAATGTCATCCGAGGGAACAAACGCACGATCCACCGAATGCGACAGACGACGAATGTGATACCAGTTATCCAAAACGTCATGAAGCCAACGATGCATCGGCTCAATCCGGCCACTGTCGCCAGACTCAATCGTCTTTGCCAGCAGCTGCTCGTACACCAACGTGTCCTGCAATTGATCAAGCAGTTGGTCGAGACGGATGATCACATCCTCAAACGCCACCACCATGTTCAACTGCCCGGTTCCCAGCGCGCGGCGTTGTGGGTTCTGGTAATTCGCCAGGCCGACTTCAAACTGTTCGATGATCAAGGGACGCGCGAGAATGAATGCGGTGGGATGCTTCTGGACGATCTGAAGAATGTTAACGATCTGCCGCATGAGTTTACAGCTTTGATACACCTGCGGCTTGTATTCCTGAATCTGCATTGCCGGTCGGACTTGATTCAAAATCTCCTTGACCGGCAGCTTGGACGTATCAATCTTCAATGCGTCAAAACGCGTTGCGATCATATCCAGCTGTGCATCTGAAATCTCGGACTGACTGGCGGGTAACCAGACATTGCGAATGGCAGGGAGATTGGCAGCTTCCAAAGCATCGGCCAAAGGTGCAAAGGCAAGGGACACACGGTTACGAACCTGCCCGGGGTAAAGCACATTCAGACGCAACTTGCTGATGGGATTCTGCGCGAAGCGTTCCATTGCAGGTTTAAGCAGCAGGTACATCCTGCGTTGATGCTCGGTGGGCACAACATCATCACGCTCCATGGCAGGGACATCGGGCAAGTTCTTAAACAAGTTGTCCAGTTCATCGAGATGTTCAAAAATCATCGTGCCATAGAACACCATGGCTTTACCGACATCCGATGGATCGGAGATGCCGCTTGCCAAAAGGTCACGCGCCAGGACACGGGTTCGGATACTGGATCGGGCGATAATGACTTTGACCGGGCTGTCATATTGGAGGTTGGCATGATTCTCCAACTGGATATCCAGCTGCTGAATCATGGGACGGGCAAAGGTCCAGTGACTGATCACCTGAGGCGCATCCTGTGCCTGAGCCGTGAGCAACGAGCCGGACATGAGTGTCCATATCATTGCCAGACAAATTGTGTGAATCTTCCTCATCACGTCTGTTACAAGGTTACCAATTGTCAGTCATTGTGGCCAAGCATTTGCTCATACAATTTTGCCAGGCGTTGCACCATCACGGTTTCGGTGAAGTTTTCCATCACGTGTTGCTTACCCGCCGCCGCCAATGCCTTGCGTTTGGGTTCGTCTTCAAGCAGTTGATCAATGGCATGCATCAGTTGGTCTTTATCACCAACTTTAACCAGCCGCCCGGTTTGGTTGTCAATACAGACCTCACCGATCCCACCGACGTCATAGCCGACGATGGCACAATCGCAAAGTAGCGCTTCGACGAGTGTCCGACCTTGACCTTCCTGATACGAAGGCAAAGCCATGATGTCCATCGCACCAAGCAATGAAGGCACTTGTGACGGTGGCACCAACCCGCCGAGGATGACCTGCTTATCCCAACCTTTGTCTTCAATGCGTTGTTCGATCCGCTCACGATCCCAACCATCACCGACAAAAAACATTCTCAAATCTGGATGTCGCTTGAGTAACTGGGGAAAAATATCCAACAGGTCATGATGCCCCTTAAGTGGATCAAGCCGGGCGACGATCCCCAGCACCGGCGCGGTGTCGGGAATGCCATAGGCTTTACGCGTGTGATGTCGGTCAGCAGTGGGCGATTGAAATTCTTCAACACTCACGCCACTGGGAATCACGTCATATTGCTCGGGTTTACCAATGCGTTTTTCGACAAAGGCATCAATCATCGCCTGGGTGATGCCCACGATCTTGTGACAGCGTTTTGCAGCGATGCGTTCGAGCGTGACATAAAGCTGATGCACCCAGCGGGGTTGCTTGTCATGAAACGGTAAACCGTGAACGGTATGCACAACGCCGCGCACCCCGGCAGCCTTGCAATGCCATGCTGCGATGCGGCCGGTGATGCCAGCCTTGCTTGAGTGGGTATGCACGATGTCGGGCTTGGTCTGCTTGATGAGTTTGCGCAATTGGAAATAGGAAATCACATCATGGTGTGGCAGGATCGCCCGACGCATGGATGAAAGCTCCACCGTTTGGACACCAGCCTTTTGCGCTTCAGCAAGCAGTGAACCTTCCGGGCCGTAGATTGGACCGTAGGCAATGATCACACGATGCCCCGCTGCCACCTGTGCCTTGGCGCAAAGCACCGTGTTTTTCTGGGCTCCGCCGAGAATCAATCGCGTGATGATGTGCA
>JBICHS010000261.1:0-5804 GCA_043101135.1 Phycisphaeraceae bacterium JB051 | reverse complement strand
ATACATGAGTACGCAACCCCTGCCATTTAGCCAAGCCTCAAGCCTTGCCCCGGACTGTCGGCATTACCGTGGTGATAAGCCATGCTTTGCCAACCGTCTTTGTGGTGGTTGCGATCACTATGCCCCCTACGATGCACGTATCTGCATCATCAAGCTCGGTGCGTTGGGTGACGTTGTTCGAACCTTGTGCATCCTGCCTGAACTTCGCAGCCAATATCGCAACGCACAGATCACCTGGATCACCAAGCCCAATGCTGCACGTATGCTTGCAGGTCACCCGGATATTGATCGCCTGTTGGTGTTTGATGCGATTAACGCGATGACACTGATGCGTGAAGAATTTGATCTGATGATCTGTCTGGACAAGGAAGCTGAACCGGCCGGTTTGGCAATGGGCATCCAGGCCACCAAGAAGCTTGGCGTCGGGCTTAGCAGCCATGGCACGCCGATCCCGCTCAATGATGAAGCGGTGAGCTACTTTGAACTTGGCTTATCCGATGATCTGAAATTCAATCTGAATACCAAGACCTATCAAGAGTTGATCTATGACGCTTTTGGTTGGACCTACAACAAACAAAGATACACCCTCCCGTTGAATGCTGACGAACGTGCTTTGCATGTCGCGCGTCTGAGTGAACTGGGATGGGATGAAGCACGCCCGACATTGGGGATTAATGTTGGCGCGGGCAAAGTATTTGCAAACAAGATGTGGCCTGCTGGGAAACAGGCTGCATTAATCCAGGAGCTCAAAGCTCTTGAACCTGGCTTACAGGTTCTGCTCCTGGGTGGTCCGGACGAACGCCCGATTATCGACGAGATTATCAGAAAGCTCGATCTCGCCGGTAGCCGTGAAGGGGTATTCGACGGAGAGACGCATCACAAGGAACCGGCGTTTGTTGCGTTGGTTGACTTGTGCACTGTGCTGCTGAGCGGGGATACCATGGCCATGCATGTTGCCATCGCGTTGGAGAAAGGCGTGGTGGTTTTGTTTGGTCCGACCTGTCAGCAGGAAATCGCCCTTTATGGGCAGGGAGAAAAACTTGTAGCAGATGTGGCTTGTGGCCCCTGTTACAAGCGGGTTTGCAATCAAGGTGATGTTTGTCTTGACGCAGTCGAGATGGACGATGCCGTGTGCGCAATCCGACGTGTACTTCAGCAACGACTTGCAGACCATGGCGTAAGCAAAACACGGGAGCTGTCGCTTCCGGTGTTGCGCTATCGTCAGGCTGGCTAAACAAGTCATCAGCTGCCAGTGCGCGTGGAGGTGGAGAAAGGAAGGAACTCGATGTTCGAGGAAACGTTTCGCATGAAACACATGCTGTTTCTAGCTTGTGCAACGATCTTAGGAGGCCTGGGCGCGATTTACCATCCGTTCTGGGGCATTCTCCTATACTACACCCTGGCTGTGCTTCGCCCGCAATACCTGTGGGAATGGGCCCTGCCGATGGAGTTGCGTTGGTCGTTGTTCGCCTCGGTGATTGTGTTCGTGAGTTTGCTGATCAATGCAGGCCGCGGCTTTTTCCGCATGCGCTTTCACCTGATGCCCTGCCTGATTCTTTTCTACTGCTTGTTACTGATGAGCAGTATGCTCAACGCCTACTTCCCGCAGACCGCCCAGCATTGGGGCATTGAGTATGGCAAGATCATGCTCATGGCTTTGATTGCCAGCCTCATCATCGACCGACTCTGGCAGATCCGCGTGATGTATTCCATGGTCATGGTGACCATCGGGTACGTGGCATGGGAAATCAACTACCTGTACCTGGTCGAAAACCGTCTGGACATTTATCACCACGGCTATGGTGGTCTGGACAACAACGGTGCAGGTCTGATGCTTGCCATGTGTATTCCCTTTGCCTACGCCTTTGCCATGAACGCCAAGAGCTGGTTGCTCAAACTCAGTTGCTGGTTCATTGCCATTCTGATGCTTCATGCCACCATGATGAGTTACTCCCGTGGTGCCATGTTGTCCGTCGTCGTGGGGATTGTCTGGCTTCTGATCAATCACCGTCCGCGTATCCAGGCAGGCGTGATTCTCCTGCTCTTGGTGATGCTTGTCCCCGCTTTGGCCGGTCAGGAAATTCGTAACCGATTCCTTTCGACCGCTGAGTATCACGACGACCGCAGTGCCCAGTCTCGTTTTGACAGCTGGTCTGCCGGCTGGGAAATCGCCATGGAAAATCCGTTTACCGGCCATGGTATTCGTAACTCCAAATTCTTCATTCAGAACTACGGTGCTGACAAAGTCGGTCGCACCATTCACAGTCAGTACATCCAGATTGCAGCAGACAGTGGTGTCATCGCCATGCTCACCTACATCGCGATTCTGGGGACCGCTTTCTACAGCCTTCGTAAAAGTCGCAAGTACTGCATGGAATATGCGAGCAACTTCCAACCGCGTGGCCCGGATGATGAGCCTGACAGCCTGACGCTTCAGACGATCATGCTCAGCCGCGGCTGTGAAGCATCCTTACTGATCTTCGCTTTCGGTGCCATCTTCCTGTCTGTGGAAGTGGTGGAACTGCCCTGGCTGTTGATGGTGCTCGCATCAGTGATGCCTCACATCACCCAGCAGCACATCGCTCATCTGAGCGGCAGTCACGCTCATGCCTCCGAAGATGCACTGGTCCATGCTCACAAGAAGATTCAGAACCTTGATAACCCGCCCATTTCAGGCCCGATGCCTGAATTGATTCGAGGACTTATTACGCCATGACCACACTCAACGTCAACATCAATGCTCAACTGGCTCGCACCGTTGCTTACACGCAGAAGCTCAAGGACAAGCCCCGTCGCTTCAAGCCCTTTGCCTGGGTCGCAGCCTCCATCGACTTTGTCGCCCGTGGTACGTTTTACATGTGGCGCAACCGTCGGTATCTGAGCACTGCCAAGTTGATGAACATGGCGTTGGTCAATCTTCAATTCCAGTTCAAAACCGAGCATGTCTATGGCATGCCCTACAAGCTCAAAATCGAATCGACCAATATCTGTAACACCAAATGCCAACTCTGCCCCACCGGACTAGGCATTCAAGGTCGCCCCAAGGGTTCGATGACATTTGATCAATACAAAACATTGATCGATCAAACCAAGCGAACCCTCTTGAGTCTGGACCTGTCCATGTGGGGCGATCCGTTGATCGTTCCTGATATTTACAAGATGATCCGCTACGCCCATGACCGTGGCGTGTGGACGTACATCAGTTCCAACCTCCACGCCTTCAAGCCCGGTAAAGGTCAGGCCAAGGCGTTGGTGGAATCGGGACTGGACCTGTTCACCTGCTCATTGCATGGCGCGACACAGGAAACGTATGAATGCTATCAACCGGGCAAGACACTTGAAGACTCAATCGAGAAGATCAAGCACATCGTCCAAACGCGTGATGCCATGGGCTCAACCACGCCTCAGATTCAGCTTAACTTCGTGGTCACCAGGAAAAACGAGCACGAAAAAGAAGCCTTCCAACAACTGGCAGACGAGCTGGGGTGCAAAGCTGTCTTCTCCACCGCATCACTGAACATTCGCTTTCAGGACAAAGATCAGAAGCTCCAACCGCTGGGTTTGGCTCCGGATCTACTGGAAAAGAAAATCAAGGATCACATCGAAGAATGGATTCCTGAAGACGACAACTACACCTTGCCACAGTACCGCGATATCGTCGAAAACAAGCCTGTAAAAAGCGAAGAATACAACGGCAAGAAAACCATGAACTGCGACTGGCCCTGGCGGATGAGCGTCATCAACTGGGACGGCGAAGTCTCCACCTGTTGTGGCAGCTTCGAACAGGCAGACGACATGGGTAACGTGTTTGAACACGGATTCAAGAAAATCTGGAACGGCGAAAAATATCGCAATGCTCGTCGCAGCTTCAAACACAAACTCACAGATGAACAAAGTAAAGACAATCCCTGTGCCAACTGCCCGGGATTCATGCTTTGAAATACAAAGGGACTAGGAACTAGCGACTAGGGACTAGGGATAAGACACAGAAAACATAAAAAACATTCGGACGAAAAGACTAGTCCCTAATCGCTAGTCTCTAGTCCTTGAAATAAAAAAACGGGTCCGGCAACCTGAAGAGACTATCAAACCCCGCGCCGTTTGGCGGAAATGGGGAAAGCTCAAGAACCAGCCCATCGCTCAACCAAGAGCATGGGTCTGGTTTTTCAAGAACCGGAGCCTCGACAATGTACACCATGCCACTGCATCTGATTAAACCCAACCCTGCTGCCCCCAAAGTCCTGCACGTTCGCGTCATTGCCAACAGTGGTGGCGGCCCTGATAAAACCATCATCCGCAGTGGTCAGTATCTGGATCCCATGCGTTATCGCATGCACACCGCCTACATCCATCCCAGGGGTTGCAAAGATTTCCAGACCTTCAAGAAACAGGCAACCAAGCACCGTTGCCAACTCATCGAAATTCCCGAGTCCGGCCCGATGGACATGGGAACCTATCGAACGCTACTGCGAATCTGCCAGGAGCAGAGCATCGACATTTGGCATGGACACGACTACAAGTCCAACCTGCTTGGCCTGCTCATCGCTCGCAAATGCCCACGCCTCAAACTCGTCACCACCGTGCATGGTTGGACCGGCGAGACATGGCGAACCAAGCTTTACACCCACATCGACAATGCCTGTCTTAAACGCTATGACCAGGTCGTCGTCGTGAGTCCCAAGCTTTACGAACACTGCAAAGACAAGCTCAAAATCGACCGCTCCAAGCTGACTTACATTCCCAATGCCATCCGCCCTGAAGAATATCCGCAGACGCATACACAAGCCGAAGCGCGCAAGGAACTGGACATCCAGACGAATCGCAAAGTCATTGGCGTGGTCGGGCGTTTGAGTGTCGAAAAAGGCGTGGACCGCGCGATCGACACGATTGTAAAACTCCCACACTGTGAGTTACATCTCATTGGTGACGGCCCAGAACGTAAGAACCTTGAAAAACAGGCAGCCGACCTGGGCGTCAGTGACCGCGTACGTTTCTGGGGTTGGCAAACGGCTTCTCAAATGTTCTATCAAGCCATGGACATGCTGCTGTTACCTTCACACACCGAAGGCTTACCCAACGTGGTGCTTGAAGCCATGACGATGACCATCCCCGTTACAGCAACGGATGTCGGTGGCGTGCGTGACCTGCTTGATGACGGGCGTTGTGGCATGATCCTGCCTACCGAACAACCCACCGCCTGGGCCAACATGATCCAAGGCTATCTGGCTGACGAAGATCAACTCCAGCAGACCGCCCTGCTTGCACGCCAGCGCATTCTCACGCACTTCACGTTTGAATCTCGCATGCAACGCATGATGCGCGTGTATGACAAGCTCTATTCCGATCAAGCTCAGGCGCCATCCAAAGCTGCCTGACTTAAAGCACGAACTTGCTCAGATCTTCATCTTCGACAATCGCGGTCACCTGCTCACGCACGAATGCTTCGGTCACCGTGAAGGTTTGATCGCCGTTGGCAACGCGTTCGGGTGCATCGAAGTTCACTTCTTCAAACACCTTTTCAACAATCGTCATCAGACGGCGTGCGCCAATGTTTTCCAGGCTCGTGTTGGCTTTGGCTGCAAGCTCGGCAATGGCGTTGATCGCCTCATTGTCAAATGCCACTTCCAAACCTTCCACGCCAAGTAGCGCCTGCTGCTGCTTGGTCAACGCGTTATCCGGCTCGGTGAGAATGCGGACAAAGTCTTCACGGGTCAAAGCTGAAAGTTCCACACGGATGGGAAAGCGACCCTGCAGTTCAGGCATCAGATCACTAACGGCAGCAACGTGAAACGCAGATCGGAAGA
>JBICHS010000260.1:0-4377 GCA_043101135.1 Phycisphaeraceae bacterium JB051 | reverse complement strand
CTGTGCAGGTGAACACGCGATCGCAATTGCGCAGTTGTTTGAGGATTAGAGCATTCCCACAAATGTATCTTCACCCTCCGTCACTCCCGCGCAGGCGGGAGTCCAGTGATATGTGCAAGCGTCAACTGCATGCCACTGGATTCGGGCCTGCGCGGGAATGACGAAATCAGAAGCTCAATGCAGCAGAATGATTTAAACGTTCAAATCTCCTGCCCGTTATTCGTGTTGGCTGCTTCGTCCATTTCTTTGAGAATGCGTTTGGCGATGGCGTTTTCCGGGTCGACTTCCAACACACTTTCATAGGCTTTACGGGCATCGTCGTATTGTTCAAGTTGGCGATAGGCGTGCCCCAGCGTCATGCGCACGCGGACATTTAACCACTTGTTGTCCGGCTTGACGGTTTTGCGGGCAAGCTTCAGGGAATCAAGAATAAAGCCCCAGTATTCGGGCTTGTGATGTCGGGCCAAGCCCCACACGGTCATTGCTGCATCAAAGTGATAGGCTGCATTGTCCGGGCAGGCTTTTCGGCCTCGCAAAAGCAGGTTGATCGCTGTCTTGTCATCGTTCTCACCGATTGGCATTTTTTCGGGCTCCTGCTTCCAGGTCACCCAACGTGACCACAGCAGCCAGGCGGTGTCGGAGTAAATCGAAGCGGTCTGCGGTTCGAGCTCCAGCACGCGGTAGGAGATGTTGATGATGCTATCGAAGGAGCCGGGCGGGTTGTCCAGTTGCCCGTGATGCCAATAGAACTCGTTGAGTTGGCACATCAGTTCGACATCAATGCAGTTTTTCAGATCCGATTTGACCCATGCACCGATGTGGCCGTCGGGGTCATGACGGATCGCCTGAGCCAGCGCTTTGGCGTAGGCGTCGATGGTGGCATCGGTGGTTTCGACATATTGCCTCTGAGCCTCGGCCAGCAGGGGGATGACAAAGTCTTCACCGGTGCCTGCAAGCGTGGAGATGTAGCGGTCGGTTTTCAGTGAGGCGATATTGTGCTGAAGGTCTTCGTGGAGTTGGTCGTAAGCCGGGTGCCAATTGGTGTCGGACTCAATATTCCGAGTCTTCAAGACAGTCTGATCAAACGCAGTGATCTGTTCGATGAGCGTGGCATTGCGCTGGGCTCGGGCTTCCTTGACCATGTCGATGAGCTGCTGGGCGGTGTAGACCACCTTGGGCTGATCCGAATCGGCAGCGTGGTCATGGCTGTGGTCGTGATCATGATCGTGAGCCTGTTTTTCGGAAGTGTCGTTTTTGTCATCCCCTGGCTGCGTGGTCTGCACAGGCAGAATAGGCGGCATCGCAGCATCGGTGCTGGTCGCCGTGATCGCATGGCGGGTCGGGATTGGCGTGGCGGCGTCAGTGGCAGGGGTGCTGCAGGCCCAGATGCCCAGGCAAAGCAGTGAGAGCAGTGGGGTGAATTTCATGTTGGTCTCCGAAGGGGGGCTGAAGCTACTTTAACATATTCAATCCCAATTCCATCCATGATCATGGTTTGTGGGCATGATTTTTAGACCGATAACCTTTACCCAGCAGGGTGGATTTGTCGGAAACTCTGAGAATTGTTTCCATTCGGTGTTGACGATCCGGCTTGATGCTGGCTAACATAAGTGCAATATGATGGCCTCGCGACCCGATTTGCATAAATATTGGGCAGCTTGAGGACGCGTTTACAGCCGGTTCATGCCTTGATCTTTGATCCACTGACGGTTTACTGAAGCTTGTTTTTATTTGCTTATCTTCAGTCTATCTGAGAGTCGGACCTGAAAGGTCTGGAGGTTTGGCCGAATTACCTTAAGGGATCGTGTATCCCCTGAAGGCTGGGTTGAAGTCAACTCAGATAGATTGAAGAAGATTTCCAACTTTTTTGCATCGACAACGTAAGTTTTTTGTGAATATCACCTTAAACATCATCGCCCAAAGTCCCGAATCATTGCGCCAACACTGTTTGGCGCGATCCGAACATCTTTGCGCATGATCTGATTGTCTTTGTTGAATCTTCCTGTTTCAGTCTAGTTCTTCATGCAGGTATCGGTCTGACCTGGCCAGGTTTTGTGCATTGGCAGGCTGTGGGTGTGTCTCAAGGTGCCGTCGTTGGCCTTGAGGATTGTATGCAGTGTCCACAGGGAAAGGCCTGAAGAACATGATGATGTATCTTGCAGAAGTCGGCGCAGCCCAGATCGGGTTTGCGGCAGGGGGGCTTGTCGTCGGTGCGGTCGCAGCGATTTTCGTTTCCAAATTCATGGGTGCTCAGACACTTGGTAACGCCAAGAAACAGGCCGAGGAAATTCTCGCTCGCGCCAAGTCCGATGCTCAAACCACACAGAAACAAATCGAACTCGACGCCCGAAATGAACTGGCCAAACGTCGCGAAAGTTTTGAACGTGAACTCGAAGGTTCGCGCAACGAAGTGAAGGAAACCGAACGCCGGTTACAAAAACGTGAGGACAACCTCGATCGCAAATTGGACGTGCTGACCACCAAGGAGAAATACCTTGATGATCTGGACGCCAAGATCAAGAGCCGTGAAAAGTCTGTTGCTGCCAAGGAAGCGGAACTGGACAACGTGCTCACCGAGAAGAAGGAATTGCTCGACAAGGCACGTGAAGAACAGAAGCAGATTGCTCTTCGCATGGCCAACATGAGTGAAGACGATGCCCGTCGCGAATCTCTGCGATTGGTCGAACAGGAAGTTCAGCACGAGGCTGCTCAGCTTATCCAGAAATCCACACAACGTGCAGAAGAAGAAGCCAAGGACAACGCCCTGAAGATCACCCTTCAGGCCATCCAGCGTTATGCTTCGGAACACACAGCTGACACCACGGTCAATGCCATCCCCATCCCGTCTGACGACATGAAGGGGCGCGTCATTGGTCGTGAAGGTCGTAACATTCGTGCTTTCGAAAAGGCGACCGGCGTGGACGTCATCGTCGATGACACTCCCGGCGTCGTCGTCGTCTCCTGCTTTGATCCTGTCCGTCGCGCGATCGCAGCAGAAGCCTTGGCCAAGTTGCTTGATGATGGTCGAATTCATCCCTCACGTATCGAGGAAATCGTCGAGCAGATCGAAAAGGAAATGGGTCAGCGTATTATCAAGTTTGGTAAAGACGCTGCCATCGAAGCCAATATTCAGGGCTTGCATCCGAAAATCTCCGAAGCCATGGGCCGCCTGCATTACCGCACCAGCTATGGTCAGAACATTCTGCGGCACTCCATGGAAGTCGCCTTCCTCTGTCAGGTCATTGCTGATGAGCTTGGCCTTGACGGTGAACTGGCACGTCGCTGTGGTTACCTGCACGACATCGGTAAAGCGATGGACCACGAAGTTGAAGGTGGTCACCCGCAGATCGGCATGGACTTCTGCAAGAAGTTCGGTGAACGTGACGAAGTGCTCAATGCCATCGGCGGTCACCATAATGACATCCCGGCAACGAGCCCTTACACGCCGATCGTCATGGCAGCCGACGCCATCAGTGGTGCGCGTCCTGGCGCTCGTCGTGAAACGCTGGAAAAATATGTCCGTCGTCTGCAGCAGCTTGAAGAAATTGCCACCGGTCACAACGGTGTGAAGATGGCATATGCGATTCAAGCGGGCCGTGAAGTCCGCGTGATCGTTGACCCGCAGGTGGTGGATGATGCCAATTGCGTGTACATCGCCCGTGACATTGCCAAGCGTGTCAGCGATGAGATGACCTTCCCCGGTGAAATCCGCGTGACCGTGTTGCGTGAAATGCGTACCGTGGAATATGCCAAGTAAATCGTGATTCAAAGGGACCAGGGACTAGCGACTAGGGACTAGGGGCAAGCAAATGCCTTGGTTCCCAAACTCAAGAGTCTTTTCCTAGTCCCTAGTCCCTAGTCGCTAGTCCCTAAGAAAGATTTCCATGTTCAAGAAACTGTCCACCATTGCTTTGACACTCTGTCTTTTCTCCGCCGTTGCCTGCGGTGAAGAAGGTAAACATGATGACCACGCAGGCCACGACCATGCCGGCCATGATCATGCCGGCCATGATCATGCTGCCCATGCCAAGGCCAATCCCGTTGATGTTGCTGAAAAGGCGATGGGCGATGCCGAAATGACCAATACCGAAAAGGCTTCCTACGGCATCGGCTACAGCATTGGTCAACAACTTGCAGGCCTGGGTGATGTGCTGGATTTTCAGACCCTGCTCAAAGGCATCATCGACTCAGCCAAGGGCAATGCTCCCAAGGTGACTCAGGAACAGTTCCAGACCGCCTTTGCTGCGATGCAGTCGAAGATGGGCGCCAAGGATGCCGAATCCAGCAAGGTTAATATTGATGCTGGCAAAAAGTTCATGACCCAAAACGCTGTGAAGGAAGGCGTCAAAACCACCGCATCCGGCCTGCAATACAAGA
>JBICHS010000259.1:0-5953 GCA_043101135.1 Phycisphaeraceae bacterium JB051 | reverse complement strand
CTGTGCCCCACGCTGCACACACAGAATCTGTTCACGATCCACCACGTCCGGCCGGAAGACCACTTCCATCGCCATCGGCCCAACGGGCAGCGCCGTGAGTTCCGTGTAGAAACGTTGCGAGCCGTTTAAGTGCATCACATCCAACTGACCGGGCAGGCGGACATATTCCACCTTGCCGTTACTTGGTGCTGCATCCAAAGGCATTTTTCGTTGCGTGCGATCCAGAAACTTCGTCGCATCCTGCTTGTATCGCGGGGAAAAGACCCACTGGGCAGAGACATCTTCAGCAGCATACTCAGGCAAGGCATAGACCGTTGGGGACCATGCCACCGTGCCGTCATCAAACTGAGCTTGAGCGATGTAATAGTTGTTACCTTCAGCCCAATCATCTCGGCGGACATCCACAAACGTCGACGCATCAAGCATGCTACCTTGCGTAATGTCCACGCCGTGATAGCCAAACGACGGCACACGCCATGCACCTTCCTGCTTCAGACTTGCAGCAAAGCGGACCAGATTGCTGTTACCTGCGACACTCACATGGGTCTTATCAGGTTCCGCCCCTTGAACCTGTAATTTCAAATCAACAAGACTTTCATGTTTGGCAACACCATCGGTGACCCCATTGACTTGAATGGTGACGCCCTTGTCTGCTGATGCGAGTTTATGCAGCGGGACGAGGTAATAAAGTTCATCGCCGTACATATTGCCATCAATCATGGCGATGTCGGGAATGTGGTGATAGGTTTTCGTTGCCTTTTCACCGATGAATTGAAGTTTGACTTTGACGGTGCGCGTTTGCTTTTTGGTGACCTTGCCATCCCACTGCCAAAGCCATGTATCGACCTTGGTCAGATCGCGCGTGTCACTTGTCGTGCTTGCAAGCTGTTTGCCTTGATCGTCGGTGAGTGTGATTTGCCACTGACCTTTTTTCGCCCCCTGACTGGTGGGCAAACTCAGGACACGGAAACGAACCGGCTCATTGCCATGCGAGACTTTGAAGTAGGAAAGGATCGCATGGGGCTCGTTGACTTTGCCTTGCGGGGGAGGCTTGTTGAAATACTGGTTGAGGTAGTATTTGCCAATCTCCAGTTGGCTGGTTGAAAGGCTGAATGAGTTGGAGAACTGGGTGGCTTCGTTGTAGTCATTCCACGTGGTCGCATGGATGAATGCCGGTTCATATTGCAGGGCTTTTTCCCAGCTCTTGACGACGATTTCCGTGCCACGATGCGAAATCCAGTTCTTGTTGTAGGGTCGTGCGCTAAGGTAGCCGGGGCGTACCGTTGCACCAATCACCGGCGGGTTTTTCAGCGGTGCAAAACACTCGCGAAACTTGGGTGGCAAGTCCAGTGAGACTTCAAGCAGTGAAGCACTGAAGGTATAAATCGCGTCGATGGTCTTGCCATACGGCCGCCATTCGTCGTAATCAAACGTCCCGTAAATCGCAGTCTGAATCGATCCCAGGTCACCGAAGATAAACGGGTCCCAACCGTAAGCAGCGAGGATATCGCGAACCTGCTGCCAATAGGCAGGATCATTGTGATTCACACGATAAATCCCAAAGACCGGGCGTCCTTGAAACTTAAGCCAATTGGGGTGATTGGCATACTGCTCCATGAGGTAAATCATGGCATGGGCGGTGAAGGTCGCATCGACTTCGACGCGCCCATGTTGATCAACTTTGTCCTTGGATTTCTTAGCTTGTTTGGAATACGTTCCGACTTCCAGGAACGGGCAGATGTAAAAGTCATCAAGCTTTTCGTCAGCAGTTGCGTCGAGCCATTCGCGGAGCATGTGATACTGACGCACGACGCGATAGTCTGCGAAAAACGTGAAGTCCACTGCTGCAACATTCCAGCCTGTTTCATGCATCAATCGCACATCACGATGGACATTATCCACCGGCGGGGTCACGGGAAAATCATGCGTCGAATTAATCAGGGATGGCAAAAACGTATCCGGGGGTAACCAACCCAACACATTCTGCATGGCAACCTTCGGGATCGCCTGCTTGCGGTCCACTTGATGACGCTGTGTCAAACCAACCGTTTGCCAACCCGAGTCATTCACTTTGATTGAAGTCGGTGCGATCGAGACATCGGTTGCATCACAAGGCACCATGCCCAGCAGCTGTTGATTAAACCGGACAAAACAGAATGGGCCGAGTTGAGTCAGTTGAATTTGAACCTGATCATCAAGTTGTTTCAGGATGTTTTGAGCTGGATATTTTGCATAGGTTTTGGATTGATCACCAAACCTGCCACGCAAGGTGACATGACCTGACCACTCGATTTCAAACTGGCTATCCGATGCTGAGTTGAAGGTGACCTTGGGACGAGCATTGCCTGTATCCAGCGGGAGTTTCAGCGTGCGGACACGGTGAACAGGTTTAAAACTCAGTTGTGTTTGCGATTCGGTCTGAGGCAGAACCGAGACTTTGGCTTGTGGTTTGCTCGCTGGGCCATGCATGATGGACGCTGCCATGGCATTACCGACGACGCGGCGAAGCTGCATGTCGACGCTGATGAATCCGCCCTTTTTCGCGTCTGCTTCATACGGGAAGGTCAGCTTCCCTGAGACCTGTTGATCATTGAGATAGATTTCCACTTCATCTTTTTCTTTGACGAAGGTGAAGGTCGCAGGCAGTTTGAACTTGATCGATTTGCGGACTTTGAATTGGCCTTTGGTGTCCAGGCGAACCAGGTCACCGGTCTGGTCGGAGTAGATCGCAATGCCACAGGCAGTGGTCTCATTGGAGTTGAACATGATGACAGTGCGTTTGAATTCATCACTTGCGGTTTGGACTTTATCAACGGTGACCTGATAGCTGGTCTTGTTCAGATCGATGGGTTGATCGAACGTATAACGATTGGTGAAGTAGTTGGAGCGGGCGAGTTTTTTACCTGCGATTGCGTTGAGCCACAAACCTGCGTGATCCGTCTGACCGACCTGAATCGCAGCCTTTTCTGAATCAGGGTTGAGTGTTAACTGTGGCTCTGTCGCCGCAATGCTTTTGCCCTGTTCGTCGAGCCATGTCTGAGCTGACAGTGGTGCGGTTAAGAGTCCTGCAACGAGCAAAGACAGTGTTAATAAACGTGCTGCAAGCATTCGATATCCTTCGTGATGTTTGCGATATTCAAGCGTATGATTCAAAACGGTGACAGACCAGTTACTGACCGGACCAGAAGGTATCGGTGGACGATGTGGGCAAGGCTTCACGTGTGGCCTCGACATGTCCATCACCCATGAGCATGTTCACAGCAGCAACATGCCGATAATGAATGTTGTGATCGGACCATAAGTCAATGGAGAGAATCTGTTCGGACGCATCGGAGTTGGTGCCTTCGTAGTACACGTCGGGAGCAAAGAGTGCTTTGGAAGGTTTAAAGACATCCAGTGTCGTGTGCCAGGGCGTATTCCAGTTGGAGAAGCGGAAGAGCCGAGCGTTTAAGCCGTAGTTACCACCCTGCCCATTTCGCATCGCACGATAGTCAGGACAAACCGCAAGCCACTTGTTGTGGTCCGTAACGTAGCCCATGTAGAAGTGCATGAACGATTTGTAGTTCTGCGAGTTGAGTGACCAGATATTGCCATACTCCAACGACGGCTCCTTAAGCGGTGGCAGGTACTCATCAAAGTCATTGGTGTACATCACAACGAGTAAACCAATCTGTTTGAGTTGGGCTTTGCACTGCGCACTGCGAGCGGTTTTGCGCGCGTTGCCTAACGCTGGCAAGAGGATGGAAATGAGCAATGAGATGATGCTGATGACCACCAGTAGTTCGATGAGTGTGAAAGCTGATGCGCGTTTAGTGGGTGATGTCATGCCGGTCTCCTTGAGAGCCAGAACGTTTCGTGATTAGTCCTGTGGCTGCGCCACGGTGTCTTGCCAAACCATGTTGGCGGGGACGAGTGAACTGGGGTTGGCCACATCACGACCGGCCAAGCGTTGTTCGAGTATGTATAAAGCTTGATGAACGATTTTGGGATAGTCCGGTTGAATATGTGCCATGCATGGATAGCTGCGTTCGGCTTCGGCTTGCGTACCAAAACCGATGACACTCAACTGACGGGGCACATCCAACTGCAACTGCTGGGCGACACTCACCACCGCACGGGCAACGCCCATGCCTTTGCAGATCACCGCGGTGGGACGATCCGATCCTGCCAGACAGGTGCGAGCCCACTCTGCTGTCTTTTGCATCCCGTCACGGCGAGGCATCATGGGAATGTAATGTACCCATTGCGATTTGGTGTCCATGGGAAAGTCATGACAGGCTCGTTCAAAACCATGGAGGCCTTCCTCGTTACTGTCAAAGGAAACATCGCCATGCAAAAATGCGATTCGACGATGGCCCAGTGCAACAAGATGTTGAACAACCTGATAGACGTTCTGCTCACTGTTGTCTTTGACGAAATAGGCAGCAGACTCACCGACACTCACCCACGGGCGCGTGTTCTCATGCTCAAGCCAATGGGCAAAGGGTTGATCGCAATACCCCACCACCAAAGCGCCATCGACGAGGCCCCCTGAGAAGTAGGCAGGCGGGATAAAGTCATCATCAGGATTGATGGTTTCTTTTGCAAATTCGATGTGATAGCGGATATCGCGCTCTTCACAGGCCTGAATGAAACTGGAGACAATCGGGCCATGGAAACCCGAGTCCATCAGATCCGTAAGATTCACGCCACAGACGATCATGCCCAGGTGACCCGTGCGGTTGGAGCGGAGCATCTGAGCTGCCAAACGTGGACGATAACTCATTTTTTTGGCGACACTTAAAATATGCTCGCGTTTTTCATCACTGATCCGACCCGTGCCATGCAAGGCAGCGGAAACGGCGGTATGCGACACCCCCGCTCGGGCGGCAATGTCCTTGAGTGTGACATTTGAAGATTTGCGGCTCACACGGACTCCTCAACTGATTTCACGTTTGCGGATTCGTTAAAGCAACTATAGGCCTCCAACTTCCAACAAGTCAACCCAATGCCTCAAAATTCCTGTTATCCTTTGGGGAATCAGGTGGCCACGTCAGCCACACGCACGACAGAACACAGAGGTTTGCCCCGCCAACCTCGCCGATGCAACACAAGGAATCAAACCATGGCAAGAGCCGTCGCCAGTCACATTCTCGTCTCCACCCAGGTCGAAGCACAGGATCTCAAAGCACAGATCGAAGAAGGCGCCAGCTTTGCCGACCTGGCTAAGCAACACTCCCAATGCCCCTCCGGTCGTGATGGTGGCAATCTTGGTGAGTTCGGCCAAGGCGACATGGTCCCCGAGTTCGATGCCGTGGTCTTCGGTGACCTGCCTGTCGGCCAGTGTTCCGAACCGGTCAAAACCCAGTTCGGTTACCACCTGCTGATCGTCGACAAGCGCATCGGCTAACCCCCGGAAGCTCCCCCGGAAGTCCCCCTCGAAGTACCCCATCAAGCCCACGACGCTTGGAATATCACGGTTGTCACACCTTGGTACCAAATGGGAACTTTGACGGGATCTTTCACGCAATAAACACAAAGAGGAAGTCCATGCGACTTCCTTTTTTCATGCGCGGTCAGAATTACGCTTAGAACTGAATTTGACGCAGCCCCATTAGACTCGAAAATGGCACGCTTGAAACTTTCAGAAAGCCCAACCATGCCCACACACAATGACCTGCCAGCCAATCACCAACCCCAAGCCAACCTCAAACGGGTGACACCTGATGATGGCAAGCATTACTTTTTCGGCTACTACGAAAAGTTCCCATGGGACCAATCACACCAACGCCTCTTAGCCAACTGCGCGACGTTTCGTGATCGACGCCCGACAGTGGACGATCCCTTGCAAGTGGGTTATGTGGATTTGACGAATGATACAGAGTATTACACACCATTGGCTCAAACCACCTGCTGGAATTGGCAGCAAGGTTGTATGCTCCAATGGTTCGACAATCAATCCATCATTCACAAC
>JBICHS010000258.1:0-3447 GCA_043101135.1 Phycisphaeraceae bacterium JB051 | reverse complement strand
GCGTGATGACATGCCCCTGGGGCGTTACTTGCAGGAACAGCTCCGGGCTACTGGATGCGATGGTGCGTTGATCAAGTTGTTCGAGATACGCTGCATACCATGCAGGCGAATGGCTCATCAGTGAAGCAAACATCGCGCGATGCGAACTTGGGTATTGACCGTCAAACGTTGCTGAAAAACGTTGAGCAAGATTAACCTGAAAAACATCACCCGCATGGATGTAGTCAATGCAGCGTTGGACAGCCTGCTCATATTGATCTCGTGATGCGAAGACGCTTTGAGAAGGTGCGACCCCAAACGTGGCATCAGCGTCGTTGGTGGACAGTAACGATATCCAGTCTGCATTGCCGATCGCGTACCACTGTTTTTCTAGTTGGTCATAAAGCAGATAATCCGCGCAGTAATCCCAATGCATCACCGGCCAATGACGATCATCCGCAGCTTGGGTTGGCAGGTCTTCAATCCAGCGACCGGTGTCATAACTCAGATGACCAATCCAGATGCCACGGATGTGCTGCTCAGTGATTTGACGGAGTTGTGTAAAGGGATCGGTGACATCCTTGCCAGAAAGTCGGCAGGTCAGTTGTGGCAACCCCACGATCGTCCAACGCGCCCATTGCGCATCGGTTCTGCCGGAGTGCAGCATCAGCACGCGCTGCGACGGATCAAGTCGGGCGAGTAGCTGCATGGGTGAAAGTTCGAGATTCAGCGGGTTGCCATGCGGATTCATTACGCATCATCATAGCCCCCCATCAGTCATGTTGCATCAGAGAACGTCGGCGTCTATTTTGAGTGCATGAAACACACCGCCCTTGTCTGGTTTCGATCGGATTTACGTGTCTCGGACAATCCTGCGTTGCATCGTGCAGCCAAGTCTGGCCTGCCGGTGATCGGTGTTTTCGCCCCTTACATCAAGCAGTGGCAGAAGCATGACTGGGGTGCCAACAAAATCAACTATGTGCTGCGGCAGGTCGCATCGCTTGCCGCCGACCTGGCGAAGCTCAACATCCCCCTGCTTAATCTCAATGCTCAGGATTTTGCTGAGGTTCCCGATGCGCTCGTTAAACTCGTCAAGAAACACAAAGCCTCAGCGGTGTACTTTAATGATGAGCTGGAAGTCAACGAGTTGGCCCGTGACGAGCAGGTGCAAAAGCAACTTGAATCGTTGGACGTGGAAGTCGTCCGCTGCCATGACCAGACGGTGATTCTGCCTAACGCGATCAAGACCAAGACGGAAGATTTTTACAAGGTCTACACGCCTTACCGAAAAGCCTGGGAAGCGGAGTTGGATAAGGGCGACTATCTAACGCTGATGCCCAAACCCAAAAAGCAACCCGCAATCGACATCCAGTCTGAGAACTGGCAGGCCATCGTCGAGAAGCACCCGACCTCGCAGGCCGTGATTGACCTGTGGCCTGCCGGGGAAGCCGCAGCACACAAACAACTGCGAGCGTTCTGCGGAGACGGGTTATTGGCTTATCAGGAGCAACGCGACTTCCCATCGATCGCAGGGACAAGCAAACTCTCTGCACCATTGGCGTGTGGCGTGATCAGTGCCAAACAATGTTACGCAGCTGGTCTGCAAGCCAAAGACGGTGCGAGCCCCAAGGAGCAAACGCAAATCAGCACATGGCTCGGTGAACTGATCTGGCGTGAGTTTTACCGCCATGTGCTCGTGGGCTTCCCGCGTGTGTGTCGCAATCAACCTTTTAAAACCGCGACACGAAAAATCCCATGGTCAGACAACAAGGCACATTTCCAGGCATGGTGCGATGGGCAGACCGGTTTCCCGATTGTCGATGCGGCGATGCGTCAGCTCAATGAAACAGGCTGGATGCACAACCGACTGCGGATGATCGTTGCCATGTTTCTGACCAAGGACCTGCTCATTGATTGGCGTTGGGGTGAGCGGTACTTCATGAGCCAACTGGTCGATGGCGACTTTGCGTCCAACAACGGCGGTTGGCAATGGGCGGCCTCGACGGGGACAGATGCTGTGCCGTACTTTAGGATTTTCAACCCCACCAGCCAGAGTACGCGGTTTGATGCCAAGGGCGATTTCCTGCGTCAGTATCTGCCTGAATTGGCGGAGATTCAGGGGAAGGACATTCACGATCCACCGCCGTTAGTGCGTAGTTCGTGTGATTATCCGTTGCCGGTGGTGGATCATGCCAAGGCCCGGGACAAGACGTTGGCGACTTTTAAAAATCTGTGAATTTCGGCGTGAGTTGGCGCGCGAAACCGCAAGCGGTTTGGTCAAATCTTCGCAGCGTCAGTCGGTTTGCAGGTCGTATCGCATCGAACACGGTGATAAATCCGGTGAACATAACCGGACAAAAATTGACGTTTATCATCATTTCACTAGAATCACACTTCCATTTTGTGCATTTTTCGTCGCACATTGGGAACAGAACCAAGCAACCCCCGCCAAATGGTTGATGGATACATGGAGCGTTGCCCACGATTGAGCAACGGGGTTGTCTGACAAAATGCCTATTTCAAAAGGATGAATCAATGGCAAAGAAGTCTTCAAAGAAGAAGTCCACAAGCAAGAAAGTCACCAAGAAAACCGCCGGTGCCAAAGTCACCAAGATGGTTTACTACTTCGGTAAGACCAAGACCGATGGCAAGAGCGACATGAAGCTTTTGCTTGGTGGCAAGGGTGCGAACCTGGCTGAAATGACCAGCATCGGTCTTCCCGTGCCTCCCGGTTTCACCTGCACCACCGAATGCTGCGCCCAGTATTACGTTCAAGGTCGCAAGCTTCCCAAGGGCCTGATGGATCAGGTCAAAGGCGCCGTTGCCACCCTTGAAAAGGAACAGGGCAAAAAGTTCGGCGACAACAAGAACCCCCTGCTCGTCTCCGTCCGCTCCGGCGCTGCCGTCTCCATGCCCGGCATGATGGACACCGTGCTCAACCTCGGCTTGACCGACAAGGCTGTTGAAGGCCTTGCCGAAGCCACTGGCAATGAACGTTTCGCATATGACGCCTATCGCCGCCTGCTCAATATGTACGGCGACGTGGTCATGGGTGTGGATCACCACCACTTCGAAGCTGAATTCGACAAGGTCAAGAAGAAGCAGAAGGTTGCTTTGGACACCGATGTCGATGCAGCTGGCCTCAAGGAACTCTGCGAGCTCTACAAGAAGGTCATCAAGAAGCACGCTGGTATGGACTTCCCCCAAAACCCGATGGGTCAGCTCGAACTGGGTATCGAAGCTGTGTTCAAGAGCTGGATGACCCCTCGCGCCATCCGCTATCGTCAGATCAACGAAATCACCGGCCTCGAAGGCACCGCTGTCAACGTGCAGTCCATGGCCTACGGCAACATGGGTGAAGACTGCGGCACGGGTGTGGCATTTACCCGTAACCCCTCCACCGGTCAGAACAAGTTCTACGGTGAATTCCTCATCAACGCTCAGGGCGAAGACGTCGTGGCCGGTATT
>JBICHS010000257.1:0-10378 GCA_043101135.1 Phycisphaeraceae bacterium JB051 | reverse complement strand
GGCCAGTTCCTGTGCTTTTTTCAGGTTACTCAGCAGGGCGGTTTTGAGTTTCTCCGGGCCGATGGGTTCGGTTAGATACATATCAAAACCGGCGTCGACCGCTTCTTTGGCTTGCTGACGTTCGGTGGGGGCTGCGATGAGAATGAGCTTGCTGTGTGGCGAGAACTTGCGGAGTTGTGTCGCCGTCGATCGTGCTAAATCGCCAAGTCCTTGTACCGAGCCGATGATGATCTCTGGATGTCGGTGTGATGCCTGGGCATGAGCCAGTGCGGTGAGATAGCTGGTGACGATGGTGAAGTCTGCCTCGATGCCGGTGCTTTGGAAAAGCGCTTTGACATCCTGTGCAAACTGACCGCGTCCGACGATGAGCACTTGCCCGACATTGGGCAGGGGCGCATCGGTTGCGTCCGAGGTTGCATCGGTCTTTGGATGTGAGGATGTGGATTCAGTCACGTCCTTCTTCTCCCTGGCTGTGAGGCAGTTGTTTGCCTTTTCAGCTAAGACGATGGTTGCCTGCTGATCACCGGTTTGCGTCGGACCGGGTAGAACGAAATCAGTAGCTGCTTGACTGCTTTATTGTAGTCAGGCCCATCAGTCTGCCCAAGCTAAACCACGCCCAGCCCCAGATGCGGCATAAATCTGACTGTTACCCGCCAACATTTGCAGGTCAGGGCGTTACAGATGTTACGGATGTTACAAAAGGCAAGAGGCTCTTGATCACCAAACCGCAAGCCGTTTGCCAAATCCACATCATTCGTCGATCCGAAGCCGTGAAAATGTGTTAAGCTACGCACTCATTAACACCTTATGGAGAGCGCCACTTGATCACTCTGGCAGCAGGTAACGGCGGGACGATGGGTCACCATGAAGTGACTGTCTTTTTCCTGTCACTGGCAATTCTGTTGGGCTTGGCCCGATTTCTGGGCGAACTGGCACGCAAGTACCGCCAACCGTCGGTCCTCGGGGAAATTCTGGCGGGGGTGCTGCTGGGGCCAACCGTTCTGGGGTACATCAATCATGACTGGTTCACGTTCCTCTTCCCGGACACCGGGGCGACGGCGATTGCGTTCCATGGCCTGGTGACGATGAGTGTCGCCTTGCTGCTGCTTGTAGCAGGGATGGAAGTGGATCTCTCGGTTGCGCTCAAACAGGGCAAGGCCGCGATTTTCGTGAGTATTGCTGGTGTCGCGCTCCCATTTCTCATGGGCTCGTCACTGGCGTACGGCTTACCTGACATGTTCAATTACGACGGGGGCAAAGACCTCTTGCCCTTTGCGTTGTTCGTGGGGATTGGTTTATCGATTACCGCTTTGCCGGTGATTGCCAAGATTCTCATGGACTTGAACATGCTCAAGTCCGACATCGGCATGTTGATTATGGCTGCTGCGATGATCAACGACCTGATTGGCTGGATTGGCTTTGCGGTGATTCTAGCGTTGATCCAGCCCGCCGCCGATGCCGCCGGTCAAGCTGCCGCCGCTGCCCCGACGGTTGGCCTGCTTGGGACAATGGGGTTAACGCTGCTGTTCATTGGGTTGATGCTGACGGTGGGGCGATTGTTCTTCCATCGTGTTTTGCCGTTCGTTCAGATTCACACCAGTTGGCCCGGCGGCGTGCTCAGCTTCGTTCTGGTTGTCGCCTTGCTGTGTGCAGCGTTGACGGAGTACATCGGGATTCACTCGATTTTCGGCGCATTCATTGCGGGTGTCGCGATGGGGGATTCGCATCACCTGCGTGAACGCACCCGTGACAACATTCATCAGTTCATCACCAACATTTTCGCTCCCATTTTCTTTGCAAGCATCGGTCTTGGCGTGAACTTCGTCGAAGGCTTTAACATCTGGCTTGTCCTGCTGGTTTTGAGCATTGCTCTGGTTGGCAAGATTGGCGGTTGTTACCTGGGCGCTCGTGCTGCGGGGATGCAGGTTCGCGAACGCTGGGCGGTTGGCTTTGGTATGGCAGCCCAGGGTGCCATGGGCATCATCCTTGGTCAATTGGCTTTGAATCAGGGCTTGATCACTGAGCCGTTGTTCGTTGCCATCGTCATCATGGCGTTGGTCACCAGCCTGCTTTCAGGTCCTGCGATGGAAAGGACGATGCAGCGTGAGATCAAACATACGCTTGGCTCGTACCTGCCTGAAAAGAATGTGATCGCCAAGCTCTCTGCCCTTGAGACACGGTACGCCATTAAGGAAATGTCCGAGCTTGCTGCAGAGACGACCAAGTTGCCTGTCGAAACGATTGATGATGCGGTTTGGCGTCGTGAACAGATTATGCACACCGGTTTGCCACACGGCATTGCAGTGCCTCATGCGCGCTTAGCCAACATCGAAAAACCGGTCGTCATTCTGGCTCGGAGTATCAAGGGCGTGGACTTTGATGCACCTGATGGTGAGAAGGCTCGTATCATTCTCATGCTGCTCACGCCGTTGCATGATGCGACGGCTCAGATCGAGCTACTGAGCCTTGTTGCTCAGGTGTTTGATGACCCTGAAACCCGTCAGCGTGTGCGATCAGCCAACAAGGCAACAGAGATGCTCGCTGCGATCAGTCTCGCCGAGTCGCACTTGGGAGAGCATGGCTCCTCGCCCCGGATTCCAGAAGCTGACGAAGCTTGATCAGGTTCATACCGCATGACTCTCAATGCCTATTTGCAGTCAATCCCGCAGCAAAGACGCCAGCGTTTTGACACGTTGATGCAGTTGATTGTCGATGCTTATCTTGATGCGACAGTGGATATGCAATACCGCATGCCCACGTTTCACAACGCAGACAAAGGCTGGTGCGCTTTGGCGAATCAGAAACATTACATCAGCCTCTATACCTGTGGCCCAAAAAACATCTCGGACTTCAAAACCAAGCACCCGCAGATCAAGTGTGGCAAAGGCTGCATTAATCTCACCGACACTGTTGAACTACCTCTCGCAGATTTAAAGCTGGTCATCGACAACGCCATGCATGCATCTGAGCAATGTCGTATGGAAGAGGGAAGTTGAACATGTTGCGTTTTTTTACCACAGATGTTCACCGATTAAGAGTCTCTGTTCAAACCCGTGTCCACTGAAGCACACAAGCCGCCAGATGAGTCCGCGAAGCGGGCGAATCTGACGGGTATAACCGCAGGACATCCGCCAGATTCACTTCGTTCATCTGGCGGCTTGTGCCTTGAAAATCCGAGTTTTTCAACAGAGACAGATTTAAATGGCTTAAGACTGATTACCGACGCGTTGCGACCTGTTGATCTTCCTCAACGAGATCCGGCATCACGCCCATGTAGGAAAGGGCTTTTTCCATCACTTGAGCAGAGGCAGGGGCAGCGACCGTGCCACCGTAGTAACCGAGTTTGTGGTCAGGACGTTGGATGAATGTCGCGATGACCAATTGCGGATCATCATAGGGAGCGCCACAGACAAAGGCGCCCATGTAGGCATTTTCCTCATACCCACGTTGCGTCCGGCTGGCCATCTGGGCGGTGCCGGTTTTACCAAACAGTGAATATGTTTTGAGATTGGCTTTACGACCTGTGCCTTCGGTGACCACACGGCGGAGAACCTGGCGGGTGTAGTCTGCAATTTCAGGTGTCAAAGCTCGACGTTCGATGGCAACGCGATCCTGCGGCAGGTTCGGATTCAACGCTCGCACAGTCGGTTGAACGAGAATGCCACCATTGGCAAAGCTGCAAAACGCACGGGCAATCTGCAGGGGGGTGACCGCAATTTCCTGGCCCATTGGGACCGAGGTCAGCGTGTACTTGGTCCACTTGTTCCTGGGGGTGATCAGGCCACCCGCTTCACCGGGAAGCAGCGTGCCGGGCTTTTCACCAAAGCCAAAACTGCGGACGGTGTTGTAGGATTGGGTTTCTCCCATTTCCATACCCGCTAGCGCCATGCCGATGTTGGAAGACTTGATCAGAACCTGTTCCCATGTCACTTCACCGACCGCATGTGAGTCACGAAGTCGACGACCAAACGGCAGGCGGTAAACACCGGAAGTCGTGCAATCGAGTTCCTGGCCTGGTCGCATGGCTCCGGTCTGTGTTGCCATCGCCCAGACGAACGGCTTGAAAGTCGAGCCCGGTTCAAACACGTCAGTCACACAGCGGTTGCGGTAAAGTTTGCTTTCGACTTTGCTGTAGTTTGTGGGATCAAAACTGGGGAAGTTGGCCATCGCCAGAACCTCACCCGTTTTGGGAGACATGACGACCATCTGCCCGGATTCGGCTTTGTATTCGGTGACGGCCTGGGCAAGATGCTGTTCTGCCAATGTCTGAATGATCGCATCGATGGACAAGCGAACACCTTCGCCATCTTGTGGGGCCTGGTATTGGGCAGGCTCAACCCACAGCGGTTTACGCCGGGTGTCACGCCAATAGCTCACGCGCCCTAATTGCGGTGCCATGATCTTGTCGAACTGTCGTTCCAGGCCTTCAATGCCGTTGCCTTCAAATCCGGTAAAGCCGATGATCTGTCCTGCAAGCGGCCCCATCGGGTACTCGCGAACGAGAATGGGTTCCTTGGCAATGCCGGTGATTTTGCCCGCCGGTGGGTTGGCCATCAGCTCGTCGAATTTTTCAACCTGCTCGTCGGTCATGCGTTTGGAGATGACCACGTAACGATTACCCGGGCGTTTGATCAGCGCATCGTGAATGGTCTTGTCGATGTAAGCAGGATTGATACCCAATGCAAAACCAACATGTTCGGAAAACGTGTTGGGTTCACGCACCATCTGCGGGTCAACAAACAGGCGATAAGCCACACGCGTGGTGGCAAAGATTCGGCCATGGCGATCGGTAAGATTGCCCCGTCGAGCAAGCAGCGTGGTCTTGGAGTTCTGCGTGTCGAGCATGTTGGCGATTGGCTGCGGGGGGGCAGTCTGCAACTGGGCAACCCGCGCGACAATCCCAAGCATCACCAAGGTCAAGCCACACAGGCATAACTTGGCAAAGATTCGGCTGCGACGTTCATGTGGCCAGCAGAGTCCTGATGCGTCGGTGTGAAAGCGACTGCTCTGACGCGAAGGCGCGATGCGAAGTGTGCGGACATCGTGTTGTGTGTTCTCAGTGTTTTTCATGGAACGGGGATGTCGTTGACCTTGCTTGCGGTACGTACCTGCGGGACCAGTTCACGATTCACGCCGACCACGGATTTGAGTGGCAATTGCGATGACGCCAAAGTTTCCTGGAGCTTTTGAGGCTCGATTTTGCGGGCGATGTGCGTCTGCTGTTCCCAGAGTTGCTGACGGATCTGTGTGATCCTGCGTTGGGTCTTGGCCATCTCGTACATGGTTTCATAGCGATGGTGCCTAAGCATCAGCAGGGCCATCCCCGTGAGGGTGGCACAGATGACCAGGATGGCAAGCTTGTAAAACATGTACGACAACCCATTGTCAATATTGAGAACAACTCCTAATAAATCGGTCGATTTAACGTGATCAGGCCACATTTTTGTGATTTTGAGCATTGCGATATTCATGGCATTTAAGATGTCGCCCAGCCGGATCAACAGTTCGTCGAACAAGAATCGAAGAGCAACAGTGTATGAGAGGACTTTGTGAGCCTGTGGTTTTGCCAAACGCTGGTAAAAATCATCAATCATCTGCATTGTCTGCTTGTCGCCAAGTTCTGATGCAAGTAAACTTTAATTGCTATGAACCAACGAAAAATCACCGTTCACGTGTGCCTGATGGCTCTGTATCTGCTCCCGGCGTTGCTGCTGACGGGTTGCAATGACAATAAAAAAGTGGCCTATCCCAACGTCATCAGTTCGGAATGGAAATTGCTCGACCCGCAGGAAGCACGTGGTCTGGTGGCAAAGCCTGACCCGTTGATCCCGGATGTCGGTCAACCTGTTGGTTTTAAAGCGCTTGTCAAACAATCGCAATCCGCGATTCTTGGCAATGCCCGTGAAGTCAAGCATGTCTATCAAGGTCGTGCCAAGTTTGAAGATGTCATCACGTTCTACCGTCGCCAGTTGGAACTGCATGGCTGGAAGATGGGCACCGACGAACACGAAGCGGATGGCTTTGCACTCAATCGTAACAAAGGCCCTGAACGCCTGCGGATTTACATGTACTCCGAAGGCGATCGCGTCACCGCGGTCATCATGATCGGCCCGATCCTGAATGTGCCTTCATCCGCCCAAGCTCCCAACGGCCCGGTGCCGAATATGAATCTGGGCTCCAACAGCTAAAATCGGTTACAATCTGCGATTCAGGTCGTACGTCACGGGTACACACAGACGGCGATACGGATTTTCAAACCATGGCCCCAAACAGGCATGGCATGGATGCAATAACTCCGTCATGGGACGGACAAGAGAGATTTGACACATGGATACAAAACACGACAAGCCAAATGATGATCTGACCATCTTCCTCACCAATGTCAATGAATGGTGGGCCAAGTACGGGCAGGTAACGCTGATTCTCGTGGTCATTGTTCTGGGCTCGTTCACCGCAGTCCGTTTCTACAATCACAATAAACAACAGGCACACGAGTCGGCATGGGGCGCATTGGCGCAAAGCACCAGCCCCGAAAGCTACTCGGCTACCGCTTCGGAAAATGCTGGCGCTGTCAAAGCTTTGGCATACCTGCGTGGTGCAGACCTGCTGCTTGAAGAGGCAACCCTGCCTGTCAAGGACGAGGTTCAAGAAGCTGCAACAACGCCTGCTGCTGAAGGCGAAACCGCTGAAGATGCTCCCAAGACAGAGGTTCAGGTTGCGCCTTCCCAGAAGCGTGACCCCGCTGAAATGCTTGACGATGCCTTGACCATGTATCAAGCCGTTGCCAAAGACAAGTCCGTTCACGCGGTGCTTCGTATCAATGGTCTGCTGGGCGCTGCTTCGGTTGCTGAAGCACAGGGTAATTGGGAATTGGCTGCCGAGTCTTATGATCAGGCGATTGTCCTTGCGGGCACCAAGTACGATGTTTTGGCCAAGCAGGCAACTGGTCGCAAAGCCAAGCTAGAAGATATCAAGTCGCCGGTGAAATTTGCCAAGGCCGCTCCCGCACCGGCTCCGGTGATGGTTCAGCCCAAAGCCGATGAGCCCAAGGCTCCGACGCTTGATCTGGACCTGTCCAAGCCGCCAGTACTTCCTGGTATGACCAACGAAAACGCGGATCAATAATCCCATTGACAATTAAGCTTCATTTGTTGCTGGCAAAATCATTGACCAGTCAATACGGTATCCCTTGCCATGACACCTAGAGATAAATATCATCCCGAGCCCGAAGACGACGCAGACGATCTGAATGATGTGCCTGAGTCTGATGATTTGGATGATGATCTGGATGCAGAGGATGACGACGAAGAGGGGGTTGAAGGTGAGGATCAACAGGACGGTGTCGAGCAGGACGAATCGCTCCAGCGTCACCATAAGTTCATCGTCACCCGTACCAGCAACATGCGCCTTGATGCCTATCTGCAGCAACGACTCAAAGGCGTCTCGCGTAGTCGTGTCAAAAAGCTCATCGACGCGGGCATGGTCACCTACAACGGCAAGAAAAATCCCAAGCCCAGCGCATCGATGCGCGAAAACGATGTCATCGAAGTTGAGCTGCCCGGTAAAGCCGTCAAAACCATCGAGCCCGAACCCATCCCCATCGAAGTGCTCCACGAAGACAAGGGCTTTATCGTCATCAACAAGCAGGCAGGTGTCATCGTTCACCCCGCACGTAACCACACATCAGGCACACTGATTAACGGCTTGGCGTACCGCTTTAAACAACAGGTCGAAGCTGAAGGCAAAATCTTCAAAGCGCACCAAACACGTGGGTTCAAAAAGAAGCAACGACTCAGTAAAGAAGAACTCGGCAAGGTTCAGGGCTTAAGCGATGTCGGTGCAGCAGAATTCCGCCCCGGCATTATTCACCGGCTCGACAAATACACCACCGGTGTTCTCGTCGTTGGTAAAAAAGAAGAAGCCCACTGGGCCATCGCCAAGCAATTCGAAAAACGCAAAACACTCAAAGCGTATCTCGCATTGGTGCATGGTAATTTCGACCATCAAGGCGATGTCATCGAAAACCACCTGGCAAAACACCCAACCATTCACGAAGCCTTTTGCGTTCGGCAGGATCATCTCTCCAAACACGCGGTCTCCATTTACCGCGTCCGCGAACAGTACGAAGGCTACAGCCTCGTCGAGGTGGAACTGCGTACCGGCCGCACGCATCAAATCCGTGTGCATCTGTCCTACATCGGACACCCCATCGTCGGCGATATCATCTACGGCGGTGAACCCATCGGTGAAGCGGAAATCACCAACCCACCCATCGCAGCAGGCAGTCGCAAATTCCTCAACTATGCTCGATCCAAAGAGGAAGGCCAAGCCATGGAAGCCAAGGCCCTGGCACGCGAAGACCTGATCATCACGCATCCTGCATTACACGCTGCGTTACTGGGAATCACCAATCCCGACACTGATGAATTCATGCGCTTTACTGCACCGCTTCACGAGCCCATGCGAACACTCGTCAAGAAGCTCCGTGAACACAAACGCGAAGATGCCATCGTCGCCAAAAAGGGCACATGGATCGATTTAGACCAAGCAGTTCCCTACTGAAAACCGCTTGTGGTATAGCGCGATTGAAAATTGAATAAGGAAATTAAAAAGTCAGAAATGCATCACGCAGCACGATATTGACGTGACTGCTTTGTCGTATCGACTTCACGCATGATCGCTTCAATCATCTCGCAGCTACGGTGAATATCCCCGGTTTCCAGGCGGAAACATTGGGCATCGCGACACACACGCGTGAGAATACGCATTGCTTCATCGCCGCCGACCACTTGTCGATTAAACGACATCTCCGCGAGTTGGATGGCTGCTTCACTGCGTGACATCTCGTGGAGAACAGGTTCCTGGTGTGCAACGTAACGCGGGAAAACAATCCGGCGGACTTTGTGTGTTTGCTCAAGATTGGATTGGCTCAGTTCACTGGGCTTGACGTATGCAACACGACCCTTGAACGCTTTGACATAATGCTTGCGTTCCCAGCGGGGCAATTCCAGTTGATCCAAAACCGGGAAGGAACCGGCCTTGATGCAGATGGCTTTGGGGAAGGCATGAAGTTCGTGTGTCTGGCGATTGATCAATGCAAATTCATCGCAGAGATACTTCCAACCGCGTGACATCAATGCTGCAGCCAATGTCGATTTGCCCGACCCCGAGGTTGCTGCAAGGATCAAACCATTGCCTTTGTAACTCAGAGATGCTGCATGAATCTGCATGAACTGGCTGCAACGTGCAATCACACGCCAGTTGGTTGCCCATTCCAGATAGGGCAGCACTTCGTTCTTTTTCAGATGAATGAACAGGTCTTCGCCATCGCCGGTGACTTTGAATCGCTTGATAAATGGATTCTTGGTCGGCGAGGGTTCGGCCTGTAAAACAAGCATGTTTTTGCGATCGAGCTGTTCTTCAGTGATATCCGGCTTGCGGACATGATCGTAGAGTTCGGCAAGGTCCGTGGTGAACTGCGGCTCACAACTGCGGACTGCAACTTTCATCAGCCCGATATCCAGGCGAAGAAACGGCGTATCAGGATGGATCGCGGCATGACTCACGGGTTTAACAATCCATGGCTTGCGAACATGGCAACCATCTGCTGAACATCATCACGAGCAGTCGCTTCGTCGATGTCATATCGGTTACACATATCCTGGGTCAGATCATCAATTTCACGACCGGGGCGACAGCCTTCCCAGACTTCCAATGCCGATTCATTGAGTCGAAACGTTGAGCCGGTGATGGGGTCGAACAGGATCGCTTCGTCATCAAGAATTTCCTGCTGCACGTCAGGCCGACGTTGCGGGCAGGGCAGGGCATGACCGGGCATCGTCCAGGCATGGATCGATGGGTATGCAGTCAGATTGGCTTGCGTATGCTGGGGCATCTCACTTCGTTGACCAATTACACTGTGAATATCAGGAAACACCACTACCACCGCTGCCGAATGCCGATTTGTTGGCTGACAGCGCGACAACTGCGGGTGCAACGTAGGCTGCACGCTTGGCCATGCGAGTGACAAACTGACGACGGGACTGCTTGGCATCCTCCGCCTTCGTCTGGTTCGGCTCGTTGGCCTTGGGCTGGTTGTCTTGCGGGTGTTTCTGATTCATAGTGCTTTTAGTCTTTCCCTATGTTAAATACATCGTCAAAAAGTCGGTCTGTATTGAGTATGCGGATTAAAACTATGCTGCTTTTTGTAGGGTTTGCTCCGTTGTGCGTGTTTTGCGTCCGGTAACCTTACTTGCCCGTTCAACTCCGACGGTGATCACGTCTTCCTTGCGGATGCGTTTGATGGCCACGATGCGATAACCGTCGAATTTGGCGTTGGGTTTATCACTTGAGCCGACAAAACGCATTTTGCCTTTGA
>JBICHS010000256.1:0-21404 GCA_043101135.1 Phycisphaeraceae bacterium JB051 | reverse complement strand
TCCTTATATCTCAAGACAGTTTTTAACCACAGAGGACACAGAGAGCACGGAGCGAGGCAAGAGACGAAAGACAAATGTATTGTCTCTGAGACCTCTGTGATCTCTGTGGTAAAAATTAAAATCTGGCGGTATCTTACCGGTTTTTAACTGCTGTTGCGACCGAGTTGCGGGCGGAGGAGCCAGAGGAAGCTGATGCCACCGATGACGGCGGTGAAGATGCCAATCGGCAGGCGGCCACGGTTGGTGAGAATGTCGATCCACGTGGAAAAACAGTCGGCAACGAGAATCAGCATCGCACCACACAATGCCGAGGCCGGGATCACACGCAGATGGGTCGGCCCAACGAGCAGTCGAGCGACATGCGGGCAGACGAGCCCAACAAATGCAATGGGGCCTGCCAACACCACCGCACCGGACGCCAGTATGCCTGAAATGAGAAAGAGGATGACGCGGAGCCGTTTGAGTCGGACACCTAAGCTGTGCGCTTCATCCGAAGGGAACGTGGCAGCATCCATGTCCGCTGCAAACTTCCAGAGGATCGCGATGCCCAGGCCGGTGATCAAGCAGATCGTCCAGACAGTGGAGCTTGGCAGGGATTCGTGAAGGTAGCCCATCATCCAGCGTGACATATCTTCGCGGAGTCCTGCCGAGCCCGGCAGGTAGTTGATGAGCATGATGATCGAGCCGTTGATTGATGAGAGGATGACACCAACCAGCAGCAGGCCCAGCGGATCAATGACGCCCTTGCGTTGACCAAGCAGGTAGACAATGACCAGACTCAGCAAAGATCCGAGCAGCGCCCCGCCGTGATTGGCTAAGGCAGATGATTGGATGGCCAAGCCGATACTCAAACCCGAATGCACCAGCAGCAATTGTGCCATGACACCCACCGCGGCGCCGCTTGAGAGGCCGAGGATATAGGGCTCAGCCAAGGGATTTCGCAGCAGGACTTGCAACGCCACCCCACCGACCGCCAGAGCTGCGCCCACGCAGATGGCTTCAACGCCACGCAGGGATCGGAGTTGTAAAAAGTAGTCCGCAAATTCGCCTTCAGGCCAACCGATACCACTGCTCCCCAGCGATAGCCGAAAGACAAACACCCCCACCAGCAGGAGCAGCATCAGGCCGATCCATAACCAGCCGAACCGAAAAGCGTGTGTGTCATTTGCCATCGGCAGCAGTGTCGGACAATTGGGGATAGATCGCAAGTGCGAATTGTTTGGCAATACGCGGCAGGGTTGTCGCAGGCAAAAAAGTCAATGGATCGTTGATCAAACAAATGCGCTTGTTTTTCACCGCGTTGATCGGCAAATCCCTGAAGCTCTCTAAACGCGGATCCTCCAACCCATTGGCCAAAGACGGCGCATTGGGGCGTAGAAGCAGGATCACATCTGGATTCAAAGCCACCAGTTTTTCATGGTCATAAGTCGGGGCGCTGACGGGCGCATCGGCTGCGACATTCTCCGAGCCGACGATCTGAATCATTTCATGAATCACGGTATTGGGGCCGCTGGCCATGATCGGCTCGGTTCCAATGAGTGCCAACACGCGTTGTGACTTTTGCCCATCGACCAGCTTTTTTACATCAAGCATTTGAGATTCAAAGCGTTTGACAGTTTCCATACCGAATTGCTTCATGCCGATGCCGTTGCTTGTTTGCGTAACAATCTGCAGGACATCGTGAATGGTGTCTGGATAGGCAAAGGACAAGAGTTCAAAGTCATGTTGCTTGGCCAGCTGCTTGAGACTGTCGGGTGTCCCATTTTTGCCGGTCATCATCATCACATGCGTCGGCTTGAGCTTGAGTAGTTTCTCGGTGTGGATGTCCAGATAGTTACCAACCACGGGCAAGTCTTTGGCATCGGTCATGTCGAACTGAGCAATGCCAACGATGTTCTGCTGCTGTCCCATGTCAATGAGAATCTGACTCATAGCTGGGGCAAGGGTGACATATCGCGGCGTTGCGGCTTGCGGTTGTGGTGATTCGGATTGGCGATCACAACCGGTAAACAACACCAGAGAACAAAACAATAAAATCAAAGAACGTAACATCATCAAACCATACTAGAGATAGGAAACATCAGGAACAAGGCGGGTATTACGGATTACGAATCTTAACCGCTTGCGGTTTAGCGCGACAAGCGAGATGTGATCGACCTACGATTTGAACACGTTCCAAGAAGCGCTAAACCGCAAGCGGTTAGCTTTGGGGTGCATCCGAGGGCGCATCCGAATTTTCAACGGTCGGCTCTGCGGGTTTTTCAACCTTGTCAGGCGTCTGCTGCGGGGCAGGCTTTTCGTCGGTTGCCTCTGCCACGATCTCATCCATGCGGGTCTGTTCCGAGGATTGGCGGAGCAGTTGGTAGATGACGGTGTTGGAGCAGTAAAAGAAACTCACCGTGTAGGCACCGATGATGGATGTCAGGAAGAAACTCCAGACCCAGATCATGCCCGCGGTGACCTTGCCAGTGAAGCCCAGACCGGCATTCCAGTCGAAGGTGTAGAGCAGTTGCCCAAGTCGCGGCTGAGGCATCAGTGCGTGCCAACGTGAGGTTTCATCCGCCATCTGCGTCACCACGCCCATGTCAATGCAGGCATGCGTCACACTCAAAGTCAGATAAATCACCGCACCTAAAAACAGATATCCGACTGCACCGTAAACCAGCGCGAGGACGGAGTAGAAAAACCAATGCCATGGACGGGCGACGAGGTAACCGAAGCTGCGGGAGACCGCATCAAAGCTGTCCGTACCTTCCATCACCAAGGCCGGATAGAACAACGGGTAGGTTGCCAACGTGAAGATCAACAGTATCGCGATGGCAAAGCCAAGTCCAAGTGCGATGAAAAACAGCAGTCCACCAACCATGTCCAGGACGGGAATGTTGAAGAACACGAAACCACCTGCGCATAGTGCCAACCCGATGACAACGATCATGATCACCGGCATCAGGGGCGTGAGGACAAACCAGAGATAGCGCTTACAGACAAAGCCAAACGCCGACATCATCGGCACGTGAGACGAGCCGGTGGCATCGAGTGCTGCCAACCTTGCCAACGCGCCACCGAAAAATGCTATCATCAGAAGCACACACGCCGAGAGCAATGCAAGAAACCCGGGATGCGTTTTGTACAGCCAACTTGGGAGGATGTAGATCATTGACCGCAGCGATCCGACCACGGTGTTCGGATCGGTATCCTGACCAGCAAGAATCTGACTGAACCCAAAACGCAGACTGATCGCAGACTGCACCAGTCGGTCAAACGCATTGAACTTGTACTCAAAGGTCGCGCGGAAAATCCCGATAGGCTGCAGGGCATTGAGCAGTCCCATGGCCTTGTGGCGTTCACGGTTCAACGACTCAAGATTGCGATCCTTTTGCTTTTGGACATCACTTTCATCCGTCCCACTGGCAAGGCGCTCAGCTGCCAGCTCATCAATGCGTTTAAGCTTGTTGGCAAAGTGCGCTTCAAGCCTGTCACGTGTGAGTTGATAGCGATTGGGCTTTTCGAGGATGTCACTTGCGGTAACACCAGACGCTGCGTAGGACGCGGACTGGATGAGCTCGCGTAAGGCAAGTTCCATCTGACGTTCACGCTCAACACGCCAATCATTGAATTGGGATGGACTCTTGGTGCCGAACGCTGAGACTTCACCACGGTAAACCTGTGGGCCCCAGACGACGTCAAGGCCATGCCCCAGGACGAAGATGAGAATGAGCATGACCAATGCGACCCCGAGTTTGCTGGGGCGAATCGCCATGCGAAAGGTTTTGAAGATAGCCAACCAGGGCAGCAATTGCGCCCAGGCCACTTGATCCACGCGTACCGGCCTGTGGGGTTGTGTCATGGTTTGCTCGTCCCCCGTGTGTGCGTCCTGACAGGTGTCGAATCAGTTGGATTGAATCAGTATTGCCCAGTAATCAGGCGGGAATGTCGGCATCGGTGACGGTCGACGGTTCCTTGCCCTGCTCGATGGCCGTGATCTTGGCCAGACGACGGGCGTGACGGCCACCATCAAACGGCGTGTTGATCCAGGCGTCGATGATCTGCTCAATGATGCGCATGCCCAGCATGTCGGCTGACAGACAAAGCACGTTGGCATTGTTGTGCTGACGGCAGACGCGGGCGCCAATTTCATCGTGAACCAAAGCAGCACGAATGCCCGGCACCTTATTGGCGGCGATGCTCATGCCGATGCCCGTCCCGCAAAGCAGGATACCACCGTCGACGGTGCCCTGGGCAACGGCCTTGGCGACAGGATAAGCCTGGTCGGGATAGTCGCAGCTATTGCCGTTACCGTTACCCGTATCACAGTTCGCACCCATATGCTCAACTTCGTGACCAGCCGCTTTGAGACTTTGAATAACCTGCATCACGACTTCGGTGGCCCGATGATCTGCACCCACTGCGATTTTCATACCTGCTGCTCCTTGAGGCGTTGCGCCAGACGGCGGCGAATCACTTCCGCACACCGTGCATAATTTGTCACATCCGAGCCGAACGGATCGCTGATATCACCAGCGCTGTCGAGTAACTCCACTTTGTAACCCGCATCCGGCGCCAGGCTCAAAACCCCCTGGCGATGCGACTCGGTCATGCAATATACCACGTCTGCGTCACGAATCATCTCCGCTGACAAACTTCTTGACCGATGCGTGCTCAAATCAAGCCCCATGCTGGCCATCACCTGCTGGGCCTGCTCGGTGGCAGGCATGCCAGACATGGCCGATGTCCCCGCAGAGAGTACGCGAATTCCCGCGTCGGCGAGCTTGTCCATGGGGATATCCTTGGCTTCTGCAAGTTCCTTACGGGCAAGCACTTCAGCCATAGGAGAGCGACACGTATTGCCACTGCAAACAACCAACACCGTCCACTGAAGCATCCGGCGGATCGTTGGTTCGTCGAACACCCCTTCACGCTCCACCAGAAAGTCCGCTGAGCCGTTGGGATTTTCTGTCACACGCACCACCGTTGACGGCCGTGAGAAGGTGCATTGACCACCATCAATCAGGTATTCAACTTCCGGTGTCTCACTCAGTGATGCCAAAACGTCGTCGGCATTCTTGGGAGGTTCCTGCCCACGCAGATTGGCGGATGATGCCAGAACCGGACCACCGGCGTTGGCGTGGTGAAGCAGGATGTTGGCAGCCGGGTGATCCGGGCAGCGCAGTCCCACGGTGTTGTTGTGATAAATGCGATCCGCCAGCTCGATCGGCAAACCCATCTGCTCGCACTTGGCCTTGATCGTTTCGTCACTGACCGCCAGCACCAACGTCACCGGCCCGGGGAACACACGACGAATCAAACGCTTTAACATCGGGCTCGAAAGATCGACATAACGCCCTGCCTCATCCGGCGATCCCATATGAATCGCAAACGGCACGGAGCCGGGGCGGCTCTTGAGCGCAACGAGCTTGTCGTAGCCTTGATCGTTCGTTGCCACAGCCCCAACGCCATAGACGGTCTCGGTGGGAAATGCCACGAGTTTGCCCTGCTTCAGTGCGTCGGTAGCTTCAGCCAACGCCCCAGCGAGTTCCTGGGGGTGATTGTCCGGTGGTGGTAAAATCACTTGCATCCCATCAGATTACCAAAATCCGACATACGATGCGAAGTTGGGTAAGATGTGAACAATAACACTTTGGTGTCTGAATTCACTACACTCATTTCACAAAATCACATTGCAAGAATTGACGCATCTAGTACACAGGGTAATCCGGCTGCGATGTGATGAATGCACATCAGATAGTAAACAAAAACCCACCTTGCCTAAACAAGATGGGTTTGATCTTGATCGTTTGCAATATGCTAGCAGGCTATTGCATGCCACTTTTTTATTGAACCAACTCCAGCCAAGATGGCCGGGCGATGTTGATGTAGCCGAGCCATCTTGTGGTTGCTTGGAACGATGCCTTTATAAACCTCATACAGAGCGATTACTCGGCAGTCGTTGTGTCTTCTTGAATAACAGGTTCATCTTCAACAATTGCGTCGTCTGATGCCTGATCGGCATACGGATTCTTCCAGAACGGTTCTTTGACTGTGGCGTTGTATGGCAGTGTGAACAGATCCCAGCAGAACTTGAGTGGCTGGATCAGGGAAGATTTCCATTCACGTGTCTTGAAGGTGTGACGGGTGTTGTCATCCAATGCGGCTTGCATGGCAGCTTCGTTGCCTTCATCCAGATTCACGGTGGTATGCGTGTAGACTCGGCCGGGCTGATCAGCAAAGTAAGTTGATGAATGCTTGATATTGCCATACCGCGGGCTGACGTCAATTTTCTGCCAGCTGCTGCGATCAATGCCGGTGACTGAAACGCCGGTGTCACTGACCGGTGCTGCGGGTGCCGTTGCGATCTCTGCGGGAACATCGACCACTTCCGTGACGTGTTCAGCAGGCTGCATGGCAGCGAGCATCACATTGATATGGGGATTGGATTGCGTCTGGAATTGATTGCCCCCACCTGCTGGCGGTGACGTGTCGAAGATCGACTTATCTTCCTTGAGCATCTCTTCGTTTTGTGCATCACGCGGCGAAGTCGCGCAGCCCATCAGGCCTCCAAGCCAATAGACCAGCGTAATACAAACCGTCAGCGTCATGATTTTTTCGCGCATCGAATGTGTCTCCAGTTTTTCCCTGTTGACATGTTAACACAAAGCGCGGTTATTGGGCGTTGTATCCGTGAGGATTTTCTTGTTGATTCATCCAAATACAGACATGTACTCAGGCCGTTGCCGTCTGCTGGACTTTGAAGTTGCCAAGCAGGCGACCCACACGTTGAATCAGACGCAGTTTGTGAGCCAGCAACAGGAAGATGGAGACACCTAGAAAATTGACCAGCAGGTCATCCCACGTGAAGTAACGTCCGGGGACAAATAGCTGGTGAAACTCTTCACCCCACGCCAAAGCCAGGGCAATCGTCCAGCTGAGCCAGATGTTGCGACGCAGAGCAGCATGCACGAAGACAGCCAGACAACCATAGCCGGAGAAGTGGCAGATCACGCGAACCTGATGGTCGGTGAGAAAGGCAATATCCAGATCACCTGCAAAAAGCTTGGCAGCCAGGTAGAGAATCCCAAACCCGGTCACAGCAATAACAGCAGCGATCCAGCGGTGATACCGCACGGTCAATGACAGAACATTTTGCATCTAACTTTTCCCTGATCTGATGTTAATGCGTCTTCGTGTCTCTGCCTAGAGAAAAGCAACCTGCGTGCCAGAATGCCAAAAACCACCTATATCATTAATACAAAACAACTTGCAGATAAATGTCGAAATTAAGGTGTGATAAAAAAGTGTTGCATCGACGCAACATCGGTGTTGTTTCGTGGCTCTGGGGCATCATTCAAACACAAATCCAACGCGATACGATTGGTGCAAGCAACTGGTGATTCATATTCTCACGCCCGCTTCGCTCAAGACGCCAAGTCGCAAAGCAGGACAACCATCGACTGGTTCTCAGCGTCTTTGCGTCTTAAGCGAAGCGGGCGTGAGTCACTGCCTTGATTCTTTCTCTGTGACGCGATGGTCCAGACATAAGACTTTCGCTCAAACCAGGTCTGACGTATTGACGTAAAACTTATATTGCCAAGTGGTGATAACCCGATTAAGATGTCACGTTTCCCCCATCAGAACCTGTTGGCTGGGAATATGGTTTTACCTATCAATGATGTACTTGTATTTGGAGTCGTCCCATGGACGAAGCAATCAGTAAAGCAGCCGCCCTCGTTGAGGCCCATGGCTATATCCGTCAATTTGCCGGCAGCACCGTTGTGGTCAAAGTCGGTGGTTCGATCATGGATGAGCCCGAAGCGTTCGGGAAACTCATCGGTGATATCTGTTTCCTCAAAGCTGTGGGCATGAAACCGATCATCGTCCATGGTGGTGGCAAGAGCATCACCGCAGCCATGCAGAAAGCCGGCCTCGAAGCGCAGTTCGTTCAAGGTCGTCGCTACACCGATCAACGCACTCTTGCCATCGCTGAGCATGTGTTGGTCAATGAAGTCAACAAAGGCATCATCGATCACATCTCCGATCAAGGCTACAAAGCCATGGGCGTTCACAGCCTTGGTAGCTGCGTTGTCTTTGCCAAGCGTATGTTCCTGCAGGTTCAGGAAGATGGCGAAGAAGCACCGCGTAAAGTTGACATCGGTTTTGTCGGCGATGTGGAGTGGGTCAACGGTGAATTGCTTAACGCGTTGGTTGAAGCTGACGTGATTCCCGTGATTGCCCCGATCGCTCGTGATCAGGCCGGCGGCAAGCTCAACGTCAATGCCGACAGCGTTGCCGGTCATGTCGCCGCTGCCGTGAAATCTGAAAAGCTCATTCTGGTTTCCGATACCCATGGCATTCGTACTGGTGAAACCGACGACACGTTGGCGACACATCTGACCAAACAGGAAATCGAAAAACTCATCGCTGACGGCATCATCGCTTCAGGCATGCTGCCCAAGGTCGAAGCCAGCTTCACGGCTTTGCAGGCAGGCGTGAGTAAAGTCCATATCGTTGACGGCCGAATTGAACACTCTCTGCTGTTGGAAATTTACACCAACACAGGCATCGGCACCGAAATCGTTCTCTAAGATTTGCCCCGCACAAATATCCGACTGGGAAAGTGGTCCTGACCATGAAGCATTTCATTTCCATTCATGAAACCTCAACGCAAGAGATCAATCACATCCTTGATGTGGCATTCGAACTTCGCGAACAACGCAACAACGGCAAAGCCAACGCACCCGTCCTCGATGGCAAAACGTTGGCAGTCTATTTCGCCAAACCATCACTGCGTACCCGCGTGAGCTTCCAACAGGCCATGTTTGAACTCGGTGGCAAATCCATCATTCTCACCAATGATGATGCAGGCATCGGTGTGCGTGAATCCGAACACGATGTCATCAAAGTCCTCAACGGCATGGTCCACGGTTTGGCTGCACGTGTCTTTGATCACAGCGTCCTGACCAACCTCGCAAAGTACAGCGACATTCCCATCATCAACGCACTCTCGGATTATTCACACCCCTGCCAGGCGTTGGCGGATGTGATGACCATCATTGATGAATTTGGTCGTGAAGATCTGAACAAACGTACCGTGACCTACATCGGTGATGGCAACAATGTCGCGTTGTCCCTGGCAACGATCTGTGGCAAGCTCGGCATGCGTTTTGTCATCGCTTCACCTCCAGGCTACGAACTGGATTCGGCTTTCGTCGATCGCATCATGAGCCAACTTCCCGATATGGATTTTGAACTCACCGGCGATCCCATGCAGGCGGTCCACGATGCGGATGTCATCTACACCGACACCTGGGTGAGCATGGGGCAGGAAAAGGAAATGGAAAAACGCAAGCAGGCGTTTGATGGTTTCCAGGTCAATCAAACCATGCTCGACAATGCCCCCAAGCATGCGATCGTACTCCACTGCCTGCCGGCTCATCGTGGTTGGGAAATCAGTGATGATGTCATCGACGGTGAGCAAAGCCGCGTCTTCCCCGAAGCCCACAACCGACTGCATGCCCAAAAGGGTTTGTTGGCTGTTTTGATGGGTGGGATGTAATAAAACCGCTTGCGGTTTAGCGCGATTTTCGACCTCACATTTATTTACCGAATCCACGTCAAACCCATGTACACCTGCGCAGATGCGTTATGATGGTGTCATGTCAGAAGAACACGAAGAACACATCCCCGAACAGAAAGATGACGAGCAGCAAGGTGTCCCGCAGCCCGACTCGGAGAACATGCTGCTGATCGTCACCGGTGCGCATCTGCGTGCTGAGATTGCAGACCGCCCGCTTGCTTATGACTTGCAGGACCAGATTCTCCAATGGCTTGATGACAATGCTGACGTCATCACCGGCGATATCTTCCCGGTCGTCTGCTCTGACATCTGGTACATCAATCAACAACACCTGCACAGCCGCCCCACCATCAGCATCGGCGGCCCCGGTGTCAACGGCTTATCCGCGTATCTCACGCAGCGCTTAACGCCAGCTTTGATTCAGGACGGCCGAAAAATTATCCAGCTCGATCCCGACTTCGTCGACCTGCGTGCCTGCATCTGGGGCATGGATCACGACCTGACCATCGAAGCGCTCGACACCTTCATCGACCGCTATCTCACCGACTATCTCAAAGCCGTGTTAACGCAGGTCGAACCGCACGAAGATTGAGTTTCCTGCGCGTTTTGCATCTGTGGTTTGAAAGACAAATTAGCCACAGATACACACAGATGAACACAGATAAAAGTCATTGAAACACTGTCATTTCTGTGAACTGAGCACGATATCAATACATGATCAAAGTCAACATAGAATAGCTGCGACACTGCGTGTCGCTGAAGCAAGACGACTCAGCATCACGCAGTGATGCAGCTATGAATTCAACTGTAAAACGTAAATACAATCGTCAAAAAAATTGACATAGGACAGACTCAAAACATCTGGGTGTATCTGTGTTCATCTGTGGCTAAAAAATGTCTTGGCGCCAAGTGCGTTATCGCAAGCCGGATCAAATCCCCGAACCTGCTTCTTCCGGTTCGTCTTTGAGCATGAGGACGCCGTCTTCGTCTTCTTCGAGCATGCCCAGTTGCATCAGTGCAGCTTTGGCAGCGGACTGTTCGGCTTCCTTTTTGGAGTTGGCCCAGGCGGACTCAAAACGGCGGCCATCAATCTCCACGCAGACTTCAAAACATTTGCTGTGATCCGGGCCTTTTTCGTCGAGCAGCAGATAGGACGGATTGGTGGGCATGGCGCGTTGTGCGTAATGCTGCAGCGCGCTTTTGAAGTTCTGCTGATGGTTGGAAGTTGCAGCTTCGTCGATGCGCTTGACCATGTGTTTGAGGATGAACGCACGAGCCGGTTCCATACCACCGTCGATGTAAATTGCAGCGATGACGGATTCGTAAACACCTGCAAGAATGCTCTGTGGTAATGCGGATCGACCGGTCATGCCTTTGCCGACGACAAGACATTCACCGAGCTTGAGCTTGGCACTGATCTTGGCACAGATGCGGCGGCTGACCACGGCGGACTTGATTTTGGTCAATTCACCTTCAAGTTCTTCGGGGAAGTTTTCGTAAAGATACTCACAGACAACATAGCCGAGAATCGAGTCACCAAGAAACTCAAGGCGTTCGTTGCTGTTAAGACGGTTATCCGTCACCGATGCATGGGTGAGGGATTCGCGCAGAATCTCAAGATTCTTAAACTCGTAGCCAAGGGCTTTCTGTGCTTGTTCTAATACTTGCATGATACCTTTTGGCGGGTCACTTTCCGTACTCTCTGGGGCGGGTTCGCAGCAGGATTGTCATGGCAATCCCACTTGATCAAAACGTGAATCCGGTCATTCCCAAATTCACACACCAGGGTCGGGAGGTATCCGGGCGGTTTCCCAACACAGCGTAGCAGGAAAACACCTGGAGAACTCCAGAACTTCTCACAAGCTGGCGTATCACGACAATTGCCAACTCATATAAGTTTGAGTATCCCCATGTCAGGTTCGCTTGTCAATCACGTCTTTACAGATTACGCTTCAACTAATGAAACGACATCCGTTTTCCCTCATGTACGTTTGCATCCTTTCACTGTTGCTGGGCGGGCAATGTGTGACCGGTCAAACTCCCTCTCCCCAAGTCTATCTCCCTGAGAAAAACCAGCCCATTCTCACCATGGACAAAGTCCGACCGGGCATGACAGGCTACGGCATGTCGGTGTTCCATGGCACGAAGATCGAGCCGTTTGCGGTCGAGGTCATCAGTGCCAACTATGGGATCGCGCCAGGCGTGGGGACCATCTGGGTTCGCTGCCCTGATGACCGGATGCAGCTTAACGGCGTGGTCCAGGGGATGAGCGGTTCGCCGATTTATCTTTGGCCCGAAAACCTGCCTCAAGCAGAGCGTATCCCGGGTAAGAACGGCCTACTCATCGGCGCCTTCGCCTTTGGCTATGGTCGCACCAAAGACTGCTTCGTCGGCGTCAAGCCCATCGAACTGATGCGAGACTCAGCCAGGCGTGCACAAACTCTGTCACTCAAAGAAATCAAACAGTCCGCCAAAGCGAGTAACCCGCAGTCCGCCAAGCAGATGATCCAGACACTGACTGCCTTGGCAACCATGCAGAACCTGCCAGCGTCGCAGATCAAACTCCTGCGTGCTTATGAACAATTGGCAGACGGTCCCAAGACCACCAAAGAACAAACACAACAGCCAACCTTTATCACGCCCGAGCAGCAGGGCATTGACGCTTCAACCGTCAAACAATCCATGCTCTCACCAATGGCGATCACGGCTGCCCCCGCAGGATTCACCGAACTGCTCGCCCCACTGTTTGAACCCTTGGGGATTCATCCTGTCGATGCGCCAGCGGGTGCCACCAACGGCAACCTCCCGGCATGGGTCAAACCGGATGAACTCAAGCTCATGCCCGGTTCATCCCTGTCCGTCCCACTTGCCTGGGGTGATACCGACATGGCTGCAACCGGCACGGTCACTGATGTCCTAACCGATGGCACAGTGTTGGGCTTTGGGCATGCCATGAGTAATGACGGCAAGCAAGGTATCGGCACGATCAACCTGCCCGTCGGCACCGGCTTTATCCACCTGGTCATGCCCTCCAACGACATCAGCTTCAAACTCGGTGGCAGTGCCCGCATCACAGGCACGATGATCCGCGATGAAAACGCTGCGGTCATTGCTGTCCCCGAGCATCACTACAATTCGGCAACCGTCACCGTCAAGGTCAAGCAATACCAACAGGAAACCAAATCCTTCAAGTATCAAGTTGCCCGCGATCCGCAGTACACGCCTTTGCTTTCGGGCATCCTGCCGATCGTTAGCTTGAATGCGATCTCCGGCGCCCCGCAGTACAACACGGTGTATCTCAAATCCAAGATCACGTTTGAGAATGGGCAATCGCTGGACATTGAGCGCATCATTCCCGGCGGTGCTCCCATGGAGATGCTCGTTGCGATGCTGCCTCCGATTTCACTGATGGCAAACAATGCCTTCGAGTCCATCCCACTTAAAAGTATGGATGTCGAAGTAACGGTCGAACCGACCTTGAAGATTGGTTCGATCATCAAGGCATCGTTGGATCAAACCGAAATCGCGCCCGGCAGTGAATTGGGTATCAACTTCACGGTCCTGCCGTTTGGCAAGCCTCAGCAGAAATTCCGAACCACGCTGCCGATCCCGACGAATACGCCTGACGGTGATTACCAGTTGCTGATTGTTGGTTCGCGGACGTACGCAGCGATGATGCTTGCCAGCCACCCGCATCGCACACAGGCCACCAACACCGATCAGCTTTTTGAAGCCTTGCGAATGATCAATGAAGGCGTCGATGACCGCGTGTATGTACTCATGCAGACCAAGGAAAAGGGATTGGCGATTGGTCAGAATGAACTGCCACAACTGCCCTCCTCGCGTGTCGCCCTGATCACCAACCCGACATCCACCACGGCAACGCCCTATGCACAGTGGATCGAAAAAAGCATTGATGCCGGCCTGGTCATTCGCACCAACGTGATGTTCACCGTCGGCATTCGTTCCAACCTGGCTGAAGAAGCTGGCGAAGCTCAATAATTAACCTCAACGACTCATTCGAAAACCGAAATTCAATATTCGAAATAAACACCATGATCAAACGCACACTCATCCTGCTCACCATCACCTGCCTTACCGTCAATCTTGCATTGGCGATTCACCCGCAACGCTGGGAACACACCACCGAAGCGGACTTTGAATCAGGTGTGACCGACAATGTTTTGATTACCAATCTCGGTGACATCAAGCTTGCTGCAGCAACCGAATTGATGGACGAGATACCCGAACTGGGCAGTGTCATCTTCGACATACATGAAGCGGATGACGGCTCGATTTACATCGCATCAGGCCCACAATCTGCGATCATCCGCAAGCAAGGCGAGAAAGTTGATGTGCTTGCCGAGTTGCCCACCGAACAGGTCTTTGCGCTGGATCAATTGGCAGAAGGTAATCTGCTTTTGGGGATCAGTGGCACGCCCAGCCGCTTGGCATATCTGAACAATGATGGTGAAATCAAAACGCTCATTGAACTGCCTGACGTGCGATACATCTGGGACATGATCGTCCGCCCCGACAGTGTGATTCTGGCAACGGGTACCGAAGGCAAATTGCTCAAAGTTTCGCTCAATGCCAAGCGTGGCGACGAAGCCGTCAATGTCGAACCCAAGCCCGAAATTGAGCCTGAAAAATCTGACACTGCAGAGATGAACGATGAATCAGATGACGAAAATCCGATTCAGGTGGAAGTGCATGACGCAACGGAAATCGAAGAGAAGACCACAGCAGACATGGTGACGGACATGCCTGTGGATGATGCCACCGCCGACCGCATTGCATCCAAGCCGTCCGCCAAGAAAGATGACGAGAAAGCCGCGGACAACGAAGAACCCAAGAAGTCCGAAGTCCCCGTCACCGAATCAGACAGTGATGCAGATTCGTCTGAGATGAAGGACGATGAGGCACCCGAGGAAGAGAAAAAAGTCCAACCCATCGTGGTGACCTATTCACCGACGGTGACCGAGTTGTACGATGCCAGCCAAACCAATCTCCTGTGTCTTGGTGAAGACAAAGTCGGCCGAATCTACGCAGGCACCGACACGGACGGCCTGGTCTATCGCTTCACTGAAAAGGCGACCGGCGAGGTTAGTGCGTTTGTGCTTTATGATGCTGAGCAACCGGAAATCGGCGCGTTGCTGGTACTCCCCGATGGCACGACCTACGCAGGCACAGCCGACGCCAACCAGGCGCGTCCCGGTCGGTTGTCCAAAGCATCGAACAAAGAAGTTGGTCGTCCCAAGGTTTCACAACCTGCTGCCCCCAAGCAGCCTGTGAAGCCCCCACACAATCCGCCGACACCTGATCCTGCTGATGGTGGCGATGCCAAAGAGCAAGCCGCTAAAGCCGAGGATGCAGTGGACCACGAAACACCTGCAGAAGCCAAGGATCAGGCGACCGCCCAGGCAACCGAGCAACAACCTGCACAAGCCCAGCCCAAGCAACCGACGGTAATCAAGGTGACACCGGCCCAGCGTGATGCGTTACGCGAAGTGGTCCGTGAACAGTTACTCGCGGCTCGCGATCAGGGGCAGATGACGCCGATGCAGGCAGGCCAACCCACGGGATTGAATCGTCCCTCAGCCGGTCGAGCCAACAGCGGCCCCGGTCGTCGGACACCGGTGCGTAAACGCAAAGTCGCAGGCAAAGGCAACGCGGTTTACCGCATCTCCAAACATGGCTTTGTCAGTGAAGTTTTCCGAGAATCCGTGATGATCCTCAAGCTCATCGCGCATGACGGCAAGCTCATCGTGGCAACCGGCAACGAAGGCCAACTCTTTCAGGTCGACCCCTCAGCAGAAGAAACGACCATCGTCGCGCAACTCGAACCAGAACAGATCCCCGCAATGCTTCACAGCAAAGATGGCAAGCTGATCCTCGGCACCGCCAATCCCGCGCAGATCATCAGCATGTCCTCAGGCTATGCTCCCGAAGGCTCGTTCACCAGTGATGTACTTGATGCCAACCAGATCAGCCGATGGGGCAATATTCAGTTTGTGTCTGACATCCCAGATAACACGTCAATCTCAGTTCAGACCCGCAGTGGCAACATGCAGGACCCGGACAAGGCGCCGTGGTCAGAGTGGTCCGAACCTATCGCGTTTGAGCCCGACAGCAAACACAATTCACTGGTCCCCCGTGACTTTGAAATCAAGTCCCCGTCTGCTCGGTATATGCAATACCGCGTCACACTCAAGGGGGATGGCAAGAGCACGCCAGTGATCGATCGCATTGATACCAACTTTGCAATGCCCAATCTCCGCCCGCAGATTGAGTCGGTGACAGCTGCGTATGCGGATGAGAAAACCGGTGCCGCCGCCAAGCCTGCTTCGCCTGCGACATTCACCAATGCGCCCAACAAGGAACCGGAACACGAGAGCAAACTCAAGATCAGCTGGAAAGCCAGTGATCCAAACAACGACAAATTGCAGTATCGCCTTGAGTATCAGATTGGTGGCAGTGGCCGTTGGATTCTGCTGCGACATCGCCTGCAGAGCAATCGTTTTGAATGGGACACGATCCGCGCTCCTGATGGTCATTACCTGTTGCGAGTCATTGCCAGCGATGATCTGGACAACCCGTCCAATTCGTCCCTCAAGTCGGTGCGGACCAGCAACCCGATTCTCATCGACAACACGCCCCCCTCATTTGTGAATCTCAAAGGTGAGATCAACAAGGGCCGTCTGGTGCTGGTTGGCGGTGTCGCCGATACGTTATCCAACATTGCTGCAGTGCATTATTCTGTCGACGCTTACAACAATTGGAAGCCGATTTTGCCGCGAGATCAGATTTTCGACTCGACAAAGGAAGATTTAGCGTTTATGATATCGGGTCTATCCAAGGGTCGGCACGTGATCACGTTACGCGTGCTTGATGACCGGAACAACGCCGCCTACCAGGCAGTGACCATTGACATGAAGTAAAGGCTTAAGGACAAGCCTGACGACGGAGATTATCAGCCATGACGACGCATTATCAGAAGCGCCGCAGCCATGTGAAGCGTGCCCGTAAACTTGGTTTCCGCGCCCGCATGAAGACCAAAAACGGTCGCAAGACCATCAACGCCAAACGCCGCGTAGGTCGCAGCGTCACCGTTCGCAGCAACTGGTAATTCCGCCCCGAGTTCCGGCTGGATAATCTCTCCGGCATGGTTACTTGGTCGCAATCGGATACCACTGCAACGAACTGTTGCGCCCACACCAACATCACAAAACTTTGACACACCGCTGATTTCGCCTGATGCATAAAACCATTGGGATGCAGGTCAGCGGTTGTTGTTCATTGGCTTTTTTGACAATCTGCTTCAACACATATCATTGACCATCTCTCATGCAAAGCCATGATCAACAGTGCACAATCAATCATTGCACAGCGATGAGAAGGCTGCCTTGACACACGTCTAACCGCTGACTGATAACCCTTTTGGGTATTGCCAGCCATTCAAGCCCGGGTAGGATTATGTCGATTAATCCATTTGTATGGGTATTCCGGTTTCAGCTATCGGACGTGTTGCATCATCCAGCACGTCTATGCATGACGGAGCAAATGATGAACTACCTGAATCTCAGTAGCCAAGCTCAAGTGTCCGACGATCCCCTGGGCTTGCGCAAGCAACATGTCCCCGGGGCGGTCAAAGAGCTCCCTCAAACCAGTGGGCTTAACTCTGTGATTCTCTGGGGAATCATCCTCATTGCTATCGCGATCCGATTACTGATCTTCACCACTGGGCCCGCAGCCAATTTCAAACAAGCCTACGAGCCGGACTCGCGGCGATATGTGGAACTTTCAAAAACCCTCAAAGAATTCGGCACCTTTGCACGCGGCCCGGAAGATTCAGGCGTCGTGCATATCCCGTTGTACCAATTGCGTAAACAACGCGGCGAACTCGAGCCCCTGAACAAACAGCAAATGTACCCGGAAGTTTTTCGCACGCCCGGTTACCCATTGTTCCTCTCCATCTTCGAATGGCTGGGGCTTTCCACGCCTGCAGCAATCCCCACGCAATGCCTGCTTGCTGGGCTCAACGTGTTACTTGTATTCATCCTTGCCCGTCATCTGCTGAAACACAATCTCGCAGCAACGGCGGCAGCGGTGATCGTCGCCCTGCATCCGGCTGACATCCTCGCGTCTCAATCCATCCTCTCGGAAACGCTCTTTACCACCATTCTCATGGGCGGCATCTGTCTGTGTGTGGTTGGGTACAAGAATCTGGCGTGGGCGGCATTGGGCGGTCTTCTCATCGGAGCAGCGACGATTGTCCGGCCGATCTCGATTTTGCTCGGCCTTGCCATCGCGATCTGGCTATGTGTCTGTGTTCGCAACAAGGCAGCCTTTGCCGCAGCGGTGTGTGCCCTGGTTGGCTCACTGGTTCTGCCTGCGGGTTGGATCTATCGCAATCACCAGATTGGTCTGGGTTATCAAATCAGCACCGTGCCTTCGATTAATGGCCTGTTCTATACGACCACCTACATCGACATTGCCAAGGCCGGTGGCGACTTCCAGAAAGATTGGCCGGCAGCGGTTCACGCACGTATGCTCGAACTGGCTCAGACGCCGGAGAATGTCAATCTGTTCGATGCCATGAACGAGAAGACCAAGCAAGCGATCACCAGTAATCCCAAGGTCTATGGCAAGCTCATGGCTCGCAGTACCGTCAAGTTCCTCACCGATCATTCCACCGGCTCGATGATGGCTCGCTTCGGTCGCATGTACCAACCCACCGGCCTCAAAGAACGCTTACTCAAAGGCGATTTCTCACTCAAAGGCATCCACGATCCGCAGGCGTTTTACCTGGCAGTCGGCTGGACACTCTGGAATCTGGCATTGGCGGGTGGCATGGTCCTAGGCTGTATCGCCCTGCTGTTCCAACGCAATATCAAAACCATCCTGCTGGCCGGTGGCATCATTTTCTACTTCATCCTCACCACCCAACTCGTGGGCCTCGAACGCTTCAGAGTTCCGGTCATCGGCATGCAAGCGATCCTCGTCGCATCATTGCTGGCATGGGGTGTGTCGAAAAAGAAGTCGGTGGAGAAACCGGTATCTCCAGAGAAGGCTCAAACCGCCTGATTCAAGACATTTTTTGCCACAGATACACACAGATGAACACAGATAAAGGCAGCAATCAAATTGAGTGAATACTCAAGGCAGCTGATCTTTTTCTGTAAGAAATATCTTGAGCTTCGCTTCATTTTTCGGGTAACACCAGAGTGTTAATTGAACAGGTCCGGTTAAATCTGGATAGACGAAGTCATATTCATATATCAATGGATTTGTCTTGATGCTTGTGACTAACTCTTTACTTTGTGGTGTCGAATATTTGATGTGTATAAATTTATATTCGAATGTATTCAGAGCACCTAATTCGACCAGCCGTTTGCGGTGATACAAAAAGCGTCGCTCTTGCTTCTCATCAATTCCCCAACTCATTAAGCCATTGCCAGCAGGTTGCGGATCAATGAGAATCCTTTTTCTACAATACTCAAGCCTGAAGAAGTGATAGTCCACAATGAGTGCTTGATTCTGCGATATCCATAACCCAAATGCCAGTAGCAACAAAATGAATACGGAAACAATCAAGGTGCTATATTTCCTTGATTGTCTACTCATATTGCCCCATCAATGTTGGCTCGAAATTGAACTTAATAGATGTTGAGCTGCGCTCAATCCCGCGTTGACACAACGCGACTCGCCTGAATCGGGAAAGCAGAAATTGTCTTGGCACTCTTAACTCTGAGTTTTCTGCGCCTCTGTGGTAAAAAATGAATCACCAACAACGTACAGCATCAAGCCAACACGGGGAGGGTGTAGCCGGCGATGGTGGAGGGTTTGACGCGGGATTCGAAGTCGCCCCAGAACTTATTGAGGATGGTTTTGACAGCCCAGTTGGTGCCGTCGGCTAAACCACAAATCGTGGTGCCGGGCATGGCACCCTGTGAGCCGGAGACTTCGAGCAAGAGGTCCAGGTCAGCGGTGGTGCCGTTGCCTTCCTCGATGCGGCAGAGCGTCTTGTAGACCCAGTTGCTACCTTCACGACATGGCGTACATTGACCACAGGATTCGTGGCTGAAGAAGCGGACAATATTGCGGGCGACGGCAACCATATCGGTGTCTTCGTCCATGACGATGACGCCAGCGGTCCCCAGGCCGAGGCAGCCGAATTTCTTGCCGATGTCAAAGTCCAGTGGTGCGTCGATCTGGTCGGTACCGAGCACCCCCATGGCAATACCGCCGGGGACGCAGGACTTGAACTTCTTGCCGTTACGCATACCACCGCAGTATTTCTCGATCATTTCGCGGACGGTGATGCCCAGGTTCTCTTCGTAGACACCGGGCTTGTTCACGTGACCGGAGACACCGATGAGCTTGGGGCCATAGCTTGCGGGGACATGTGGCGGAACGCCTTCAGGACGAGCAACGCCCATGGTCTTGAACCAGTCCACGCCCTTGTCGATGATCGGGCCACACATGGCCAGCGTTTCGACGTTGTTGATGATCGTCGGGCGACCGAACGCACCGGCAACGGCGGGGAATGGAGGCTTGATACGCGGCCAACCACGCTTGCCTTCGAGCGAGTTGAGCAATGCGGTTTCTTCACCACAGATGTAAGCACCGGCACCACGATGCACATAGCAGCGCGGCTCGCGGTCGTTGATCTTACCCATGATGGAGTTGGGGCCGAAGATGGTGTTGGCATACGCTTCATCGATGGCCTTGTTCAAGACCTTGGCCTGGTGATGGTATTCACCACGGATGTAGATGTAGGCGGTATCAAGCTGACAGGCACGCATGCAAATGGCGATGCCTTCGAGCAGGATATGCGGGTCAAAGTCGAGCAGCATGCGGTCCTTGAAGGTACCGGGCTCAGACTCGTCGGAGTTGATCGCAAGGTAACGGGGCTTGCCATCCTGCGGGGGCAGGAAGCTCCACTTGACGCCTGCGGGGAAACCAGCACCACCACGGCCGCGGAGCTCGCTGGCTTTCATGATGTCGATGATCTCTGACGGCTGCATGTCGATGGCTTTTTTCAGAGCAGCGTAGCCCCCCGTTGCCACGAAGTCTTCGTAGCTGATGAGCTTGCGTTGCGAAAAATCACCGAACGGCGGCGTCGGGATGCGTTTGGTCAGGACGGGTTCTTGTAATGCCATATCTAGTTTCCCGTTCAAGGCGACCCGTGACACGGGCGTGTCACGGCTTTGTGGGTGTTGGAGTCAATTTATTTCTTGTCGTCGTCCGGCGTTTTTTTGATCTCGATCTCGTCGATCGTGGTGCGTCGGAGGGTGACGTTTTCGTTTACTTTTTTCTCTTCGACTTTCTTGTTCACAGTCTGCTTGCTCGATGTTGAGCTTCCGGGGGCAGGCTTGGCAATATCGTGAATTGTCTTGCCTGCCGAGTAGCAGAGTTTCGTGAACCAGTTGTCGGTCATTCCAATGAATCCAGGATGCTGTCGATGTTGTCGACGGTCATGTTTTCGTGGAGCTTTTCGTTGACAAGGCCGCACGGCGCTGTGCCACAGGAGCCAAGACATTCGACGTTCATCAGTGTGAACTTGCCATCTTCGGTGGTCTCACCAGGCTCGATATTGAGCTTGGCTTTGATCTTATCCATGATCGTGTCACGGCCCATGAGTTCACAGGAGATCGATTGGCAAAGCCAGATGACATACTTGCCCTTGGGCTTAAGCCAATACTCTTCGTAGAACGTGGCAGTGTCCATGACTTCCGACGGGGCGCTTCCCAGGAAGTCAGCGATTTCCTTGAGTGCCTGCGTGGGCAACCAACCGACTTTATGCTGGACGGCATGAAGGGTGGGCAGC
>JBICHS010000255.1:0-8637 GCA_043101135.1 Phycisphaeraceae bacterium JB051 | reverse complement strand
GAGACTTCCACAAAGCGGACATTGTTTTGCACCAGGCGACGTGCAAGTAGACACCCTTGGCCGAATGAGTTATTGCCATAGAGATTACGCACGGCACGCGACTCTTTGTTCAAGTCGAATGCTGCAAGGTCTTCAGACTGCATGAGCGTGATCGCGTCGTTGTACATGTCGTTGTAGGCTTTGACCTGCGATTGGTCATAGCGACTGGAAAACGCACGATCCAGACGTGAAGCCAGTTTGAGGCGTCGGGAGAATTGCTCGCCATCGACATCACTGGGCAACTGGCTGTTCTGCAAGCCCTTGTTCGGATCACCAATGATCAGTGGCCCGAGTTTGGGTTCCATGAAACCTGAAGACTTAAAGCCCGAGCCGATGACGATGTTGCCCGGCAGTTTCTGGTTGGTTCGCCCTTGCATGTTCATGATCCAGGTGCCCATGCTTGGGTGCGTGATGGTCCCCAATGCCGAGTAGCTGGTGTGCATGAGATAGTAAGCCTGCTCATGAGCGCCTTGCGTGGAGGACATCCCGCGGATGATGGCTGCCTTGTCACAGTGCTTGGCAAAGTTGGCCATATGCTGACCGACACGGATGTCCGGCACGTTGGTCTTAATGACTTCCGTCGGTCCCTGCACGTCGGTCCCGGGTTTGGGATCGAGCGTGTCGATGTGACTCATCCCGCCGTTCATGTACAGGTAGATCACATTGATCGGATCACTGTTGCGGCGTTTGGAAAGGTTCCCGCTAGCCGCAGAGACCTTGTTTGATGAGGCATGAGACAAGGCGCTGACTCCCAGAAAGCTGCCTGCCATTTTCATGATGAAGCTGCGTCGGGTGGGTTCATCAAGGTTTTTAGTGAGTTCTTTGAAATCCATGAGGTGATCCAATCTTTGAACATCCGAAACTGCAATGTCACTGCGATGGTTTGGTCTTGGTGTTCGGTCGTGTGGTGTTTACTGCACGAACATAAATTCACGGGTGTTAAGTAGTGCCCAGACGATGTCCTGGAAGGCTTCATCTTTTGCAACATCACGAAGCTCGCTTTGCACCAGTGATGCTTCACTGGCAGTGGGCTTGCGGGTGAGGATGCTGACCCAGACGGTTTCGAGTTTGTCTCGACCACTGCCGGCCTTTTTGACTTGTTCAAGCAGGATTGAGTCGCGGCGCATAATCCGTTGGAACAACGTGCCGTTCATCAGGGACAGGATTTGCGGGATGGACGAATCGTCATAACCGTTGTTGGTGATCTCGCGATCGGATTGGCCGAACATTCTCAGGAAGTGACCGGGGCGTGCGGGCTGTTGCATTTCCGATGCGCGAACCATATCACGCGGGACACCACGCCAGCGCAGGTCATCATCGACTTTGCCCTTGTTTTGCTGACGGCGTTTTTTACCCATTTCAACCAGATCGCTGTATTCCTTGCGCAGGTTCTGCATGTCGGACTTGAGTTTGTTTTCTTTGGAAGCGTTTTTGCTGTTGCGTGCCTGACGCATGTCGCGTTCAATTTCCTTGCGCTTGTTATCAAACTCGCGCCGGCGGACCATCACATCCGCAGACTCTTTGACCAAAGTGAACAGCGCGTCAGCATTCATGTCCATGTATTCGTTGAATTTGTCATAGTCATAACCACGTCCGCCGGTGATATCGCCTTGTCGTTCGTCGATGTCCTGCACCGCCAGCGTGAGGATGGAGTCCCAGATTTCGGCAGCAGTCATGCGACGCAGTGTCGGGCCGGGGAAGTGGTAGGGCTTGGTGTTGTCCCACTGCTGCATGGAAGCCTGGCGTTGATAGGTCTGCGTGTTGTAGATCATGCGCTGGAACTGCCTGACGTCGTATTTCAGATCGATCATGGTTTGAACCAGGTATTCCATCAATTCAGGATTGCTCGCTTCGGTATCGTTCTTGATGTCATCCGTTGGCTCGATGAGGCCGACGCCAAAGGCATCTTTCCAGAGTCGGTTGACAATGACAACGGTGAAGCGCGGGTTCTTGGTATCGGTGAGCCACTTGGCAAAGACTTCTGGTCGTGAGTGCCCCTTGGGAACTTCTGCCAGATCACCGAAAATGGTGCGCGGCTGGACAACGTCCTTGGGCTTGGCATCATCGTACTTGTAATCATCAGGCAGACGCAGGTCCTTGTTGCGCACGAAGACCGGATACTGCAGCGGTTCAAGCATGTTTCGTGCTGCTCGGTTCATCATGATGCGCTCTGGATCATCTTTGTCTTTGTTCTTGGTCTGCTTGCGGATCTTGTTGTAAAGCTGTTTGAGATTGTCATACTTCCAACGCGCATTGGTGGTGTGAATGCCATAGGTGTAGGCTGACATCTCGTGGAACTCCATCTGAGTCCAGATGTCAAAGGGATGATCGTGACATTGAGCGCAACCGACCTGCGTGCCCAGGAAAACGCGGGTGGTGTTGGACATGTTATCCAGCGGCATGCCCATGTCGCGTTGGTAGTAGCCAACCGCGCCGTTGTTCCAGACGTAGCCTTCAGCCGTGAGCATTTCATAGACCATCTGGTTGTACGGCTTGGAATATTTCACCGAGTCCTTGATCCAGTTGATCCACGGCTCGCCAATCGCCCGATCGTGACGTGACTTGACGCGCAGCAGGTCCGCGTAAAAGTTGAACATGTCACTGGTGTAGCCCTTGGAGTCAAGCAGATAATCGACCAGATCGCTGCGACGGTACTTGTCACGACGTTTGTCAAAGACCTGCACTTCTTCATAAGTCGGGATGCGGCCGGTGATGGCAATGTAGTACCGGCGGAGCATGGTCTGATCGTCAGCCGGTGGGTTGGGGCGGACGCGATGCTTTTTGTAGTTGGCCTGGATCATCTCATCGACCTTGTCACTCAACGCCTGAATGTCACGAAGTGGGACATCCTTGACGGACTTGACCGGAATCGCCGGCTGGGAGGTCGCTGGCTGAGACGTCGCAGGCTGAGAGGTTGGAGCTTGGGTCTTGGCAGCCATCATGGTCTGCGCCTGTGACTGACGCTCTGCGAGCATCATGTTGCACAAGGCCAAGCCGAGAATGGCAGCTAGTGAGAATCCAATGAACGAACGACGGTGGGGGGTGGCGTTTGGCATGGCAGATGAGGTGTGGGCATGAGGTATCGATACAGCGTTTTATTCTAAAAGTTATCGACCTGTTAGCCAATGTTTTTTTAGTCTTTTTCTAAAACAGTGATTTGTAAAAATACCTTTGAGTGTGAAGTTTATAATCATTGCGATGTTTGGATACGCTTATGGGCCTAACGCTTCTGATCGGTGATTCATTGCAAATGACTGACAAGAATCAGTCATGCCCCCTGGAAATGTCCGAGAATGCCAGATTGTCGCAGGTATTCGGATAAACGTGTATGCTTTAAGAGGTTAACGTTTGTATTTGCAATGATTCTGATACAATGCTGCCTCACACCATTTAGGGGTTTATTTTTAACAACACAAAGGAGCACTCATGCTGCTGACACTTGGGCAGGAAGCTGCCTCACAAACGACGACAGGGACTGCAGAAAAGACCACAGATCTGATGCAGATGATTCAGGACAACGGGCTTTTGCTGTTTAACCAGTACGGCATTCCCGCGATCACCGCCTTGTTGATCCTGTTTGTTGGTTTTCTGGTTGCCGGTTGGTTGTCCGTGACCACGCTCAAAGCCTGTCAGAAAACCAAGCTTGATTTGACGATCAGCAAGTTCATCGCCCGCATGGTCAAGTGGTGCGTATTGCTACTCACGGGCCTGTTCATTCTCGGTGAGTTTGGGATCAACACCGCCAGTTTTGCGGTGGTACTCGGTGCTGCCGGTTTGGCGATTGGTCTGGCCTTCCAGGGAACTTTGTCCAACTTTGCAGCAGGGATCATGCTCCTGGTCTTCCGCCCGTACAAGGTCGGTGATGTCGTGACCGTGTCCGGCACCACGGGTAAAGTGGACGAAGTCGAACTGTTCACCACCACGCTGGATACACCGGACAACCGCCGATTCATCATCCCCAACTCATCGATCTTCGGCTCGACGATTGAGAATATCACCTTCCATCCGCGTCGCCGCGTTGATGTGGCAGTGGGGGTTTCCTACTCAGCAGATATCGACAAGACCCGTCAGGTTTTGACCGCTGCCGCCAGCGCCATTGAGAAGACGCTTGAAGAACCGGAGAAGGTCATCATGCTCACCGGTCTTGGTGCCAGCAGTGTGGACTGGGTCGTTCGCGTCTGGGCCAACACCTCGGACTTCTGGGCAGTGAAAGAAGATTTGACTCGTGCGATCAAGATGCATCTGGATGAAGCTGACATCAGCATCCCATTCCCGCAGATGGATATTCACCTGGACAAACTCGACAACGACGAATAAGCGTTCAGGTTAATACTTATAGCATACCCTTGGCCGCATCTGCTTTTTGCAGGTGCGGTTTTTTATTGGACATCGCATCTGCTTGAATCGCCAGAATACCCCCCAGTCGTTACAGATGGCTTGTATTTGTTAAGAATCAATCAATAACCATTCCGGCATTTGTACTTTTTCCGCTGGATTGACGACTTATACAAATAGAAACCCTATTTTTGAAAGGTTCCTCATGCCTGGCGACTATTTGTTACTTAACCGGGGCCAGATTGCAGTTGAATATTGGGAAGGTCAGATCACCTATGACATGTTCGTTGCCAATGAACATGCCATATCAAATGATCCAGACATCAAGCAGGGATCAATCTATCTCGTGGACATGCGTAAAGCCACCACGGATGTGACCATGGAGCAGGTACGCCAGATCGCTGAGATCACGATTCATGGTGAGTATGGTATCCGCTATAACAAGGCTGCGATTGTTTGCACGGAGAACCAGACCTTTACGCAATCGCAGATGTACGAGTTGAGTGTTTGCCAGCATGGGCTGAGTATCATCACCTTTACCAGCTTGCCGATTGCATGTCGCTGGTTGGATGTGGATGTGGATTTGATTGAAGATGCGATTGGGAAATTGCAGCGACAACTTCACAGTCCTTCTGAGCATGACGAGAACAAAGACCAGTTGATCAAGGTTGTATGACCGTTGGTTCTTGTCCTGTAATTGATCGCGCCTTAACCGGCTGGCAATTGTCCCGATATTCTGAAGGAGTCCCGATATGCCCGGCATTTATTCAGTTCTCAACGATGGCAATCTGGTTGTAGAGTATTGGGCGGGACAGGTGAGTTCTGACGAAATTATCGAACATGAAATCGAACATACGTCGGACCCGTCAATCAAGAATCAGTCAGTATGTCTGGTGGATGGCAGGAATGCTGCGTTTGACTTGACCCGCGAACAAATTCAACAAATGGCTGATTTTTCCAACATGGCGCCCTATGGTCAACGACACACCAAAGTTGCCATTGTCTGCAGTGATAGTACGGCTTACCGTCAGTCACAGTTGTATGAATTGTCAATGTGTAAACAGGGGGTGAGTTTAATCACGTTTACCAACATGGCCGTAGCCTGTGCCTGGTTGAATGTCGATTTGACCCTGGTCGAATGTGCAGTCGATCAGTTGAAGAACAATTTGCTTGATCAAAAAGTTCCTGCTGCCTGATTCGGCTTAGCCACCTGTTTTTGATAGCTACTCGTTTATATGGGTGTCACGATTGAACTGTTGAAAAGTATCTGCGAACCGGTCTGTTTTCAGTTCATACTCCCACACTTCCACATAGCGAATCCCCAACGCGCGAGCTTGTTTGAATACTGCGGTGTAATCACCATCGGGGAACCGATGCGTTTGATCTGACCGACCGATGACCTGTGCATAGATGTCACCGGGGAAGTCTTTGAGGACTTGAATCAATGCTGTCTGGTATTGGGTTTTGCCTGAGATCCACCACATGCCAGCCCCGACGCGCTGTTCGAGTTTGGGGTCTTCCCATAATTCAGTGATGATCTGCTTTGGGATCGATGCATCACCGAGTATCTCGTGCACTTCGATGGCAACGGCTTTGTTGGTCAATGCGTTGGCAAAGTGACGTGCTGCAGCCGTGGCGCCAGCGATGAACTTCTCGCCGGTGAGGCCTACCTTTCTCAAATCATCTGGCCAGTTGGCGTTGAAATGTCCTTCAATCCCGTTGGCGGTCATCTGTGGCACGTAGACCAAAACCAGTGTCGGGTCATCGTTGTATTTTTCCGCTAAAGCCTCTGCAAGAATCTTGAAGCGAGCCAGAACCGTCGCGTCCCAGAAGCAGGGCATTTGCGTTGGGACATACCCCTTGGCACGTGTTCTTGCCTTGATCGTCATCGTACTGACATTGAAGGGCTTTTCGGTTAACCAAGCAGGGGCATTGGGGCCTGCAAGGATAGCCAATGACCATTGTTTGCCTGCTGCGATGATGGCTTTGCGTTGCATCTCAATAGCATGAAAATCAAACTGCCCGGGGCTTGGTTCGATCTGCCTCCACGGTGCACGCACAAGTATCCCGTTGATCAATTCGGATGAAAGTGCATTGCGATCCCGCCAACCCGAGCTGGCAAAGACGCCGGTGGGTTTGTGGACTGTTGACGTAGCATCATCCGCCCATGTTGGCAGGACACAAAGTTGGCAGAACAACACAAGTAAAACGATTGGCAGATACTTCACGCGATGACTCACAGGTATTTTTTTGCAGTTCAACGAATCAATCTCGACGCTGTATTTGATCTCGTCATTCTGGCCTGCGCGGGAGTGACGTTAAGTGGAGATTCATTCATGGAAACGCTCAAGCAATGACATTTGGATCATGCACGTCACATGATCGCTGTGAGTTTAACGTCCAGAAAATCAATTTATTGCCAACGCAGCGGCTCGAAGGTCTGCGAACTGATGGCTTGTTGCCAATGGGCGAAAAGATGGTCCATCACCAACGTGAGATTGACGTTGGAGCCTAATGCCTGCTGGGCGATGGTTAGCGAATCGATCAGACTCAGCCAGGGGCCAAGTTGCTGCTCATTGGTCACCGGGTCATCGGGTTGAGCCGCCTCTGCGATGTGTTGCATGCGACTTCGGGCATACTGGGCAAGCAAATGAAACATCAGGTTGGCTGACATCTTGTTGGCAGCTTCCTTGGAAGCGCCCGCATGGGTGTCCACCCAATCCTTTGCCAAGGCATCAATCTTTTCACCACAGTCCTGTCCGAGCATGGGAGCTGCCTTGCCACGTGAGATATCCATCACACCCGGGAGGATATCCCGCGCCCACTGCACCAATTCGTATTTCTCCGTCATGGCCGCCAAACCCAGTGACCCATTACAGAAATGGATAAACCATTGTGTTTCACGTTCGGTGAGATTCAGCTCATGCTCCGCTAACCAACTGTTGATAACCTCATCGGGCAGTGAACCGAAACTTACCGCCTGACAGCGACTGCGGATGGTGATAAGCAGTTGATCAAGCTGATGGGTGACGAGGATGAAATAGGTGTTGGGCGGGGGCTCTTCGAGTGTTTTAAGCAGGGCGTTCTGGCCGACAGCTGCAAGCAAGTGGGCTTCATCAATGATGAAGACTTTGCCGTGACGCAGCGACGGGCTTTTGGATGCCGCCGAGTCATGGAACTTGCCGTCGGATGTTTCGCCACCGATGACAAACTCACGGATGAGGTCCACGGGGATCGACAGGAGCTTACGGCTGCGGACGGTTGCAATGCTTGATTGGGCCGCCAACTCTTTTTGGATGATATGCAGATCCGGGTGTGCCGCGTCAGGTTGGTTGATGAGGTTACAGGATTCACAGCCGTTGCAGGGCTCGCGGTTTCCCGCCAGATCGACCTGCGGGCTATGGCAGAGGAGCATTTTGGCAAAGGCGGTGGCGGTGGTGAATTTGCCGACACCTTCGCTACCATGGAAAATCCACGCGTGATGCGTTCTGTCGGATGCCAGTGCAGACTGTAGAATAGACGTGGCTTTGGGTTGACCGAGAATACCTTCCATAGGCGGTCATCTTACCAAGGTTACCCGCAGGCGTCAGGCGGCAGACCCTGTTAAGCTATCGGGGGTTTATTGAAAGTGTTAATGATGAATCAACGATGGACATTGGGACAAGCTTGGAAGCAGGGGATTGCCACACTTCTGGCTACGGCTTTTGTGGGTGGTAGCTGCCTGCTGTTGACCGGTTGCGGCGAATCAGAAGAGCCGTTGCCCGATGCCGATGTTACACAGGTCGCACCTTCGCCCACTTCGACCCTGACGTCTGCCAGCCAGTCGCAGCCTCAAGCGCAGCCGAGCCCGCCCGCCAGACCCCAACCGGTGCTGGCTCCATCGGTGAACCAGTCCGACGCGGTGCCCGTGAACACGCTTGCTCCCAGGACCCAGGCTGTCAGTGGTGACCTCGTCAGCAAACCTGCTGTGGCATCATCATCCCATGCATCAGCATCATCGAGCAATACTGCCACGCTGACCCCTGCCGGGCATTACGGGGGATTTCACGCCAAACTCTCCCGCAGCCCTTGGCCGTTGGAGGGTGAGAAGTTTGGCAAGCCCATCGCGCCGACTTTGCTGGTGGATGCCCAAACTCTGGCGGATCTTGATGCCATCGGATCATTGCAAGCCCGGCCTGGCCAGATCATCCCCTGGGATCAAGCCCGACGCTATGTCGGTCAGACCATCACCGTCCAAGGCAAGATTGTCCTGGCCAACCGTAC
>JBICHS010000254.1:0-13123 GCA_043101135.1 Phycisphaeraceae bacterium JB051 | reverse complement strand
AAACGCGTGGCATGATTCAGATCGATCTGCCCATCGGTCATTGCAATATGTTTGATTGATTGCATACTTAGCTCCTTTCAGGTCTGCATGGGAATACCTGTTATTCCCATTAAAACAGGATGTGCGAGTTTACGAACATATTTTGATTCGTCAATACATATTTCAAGATTAAATATAAAAAACCGCAACATGGTAAAGTATGTTGCGGTTTTTTGTGATTGACTATTTGTTTGTCGTTATCTCATCAAAGCCGTGACGCTCCTGAGTCACGGGTTGTCTTTGTGGCGTTGTTTAGAGCGTTTTCAGGAATTAATCTCCATGCCGTCTTAGACTTTGTCATTCCCGCGCAGGCGGGAATCCAGTGGCATGCAGTTGAACCTTGCAAATTTCACTGGACTCCCGCCTGCGCGGGAGTGACGGAGGATGGAGATTATTTATTTACACTGCTCTAAGGCAACCCGTGCCGCGGGAGCGACACGGCTTTGTGCGAGATTCGGTGTTGTTGGTTGGTGTTATCGTTCTTGTCCTAATCGCCACTGTGCTGCCTTGAGGTTGGCTTCGCGCATTTGCATCACAAGGTCCCACTTGGGCGTGTCGGTGATATCGACAATGCCAAAGGCATAGTGTTCGCCGCCGGTGAGACTTTTAACGACGCCAAGACTGCGACCGGTTAAGGGTTGATCGCGGTAATGGAAGAACAATAAGCCAACGCAGTAAGGACTTGTTGCTGCATCGCGGACCCATTGCTGATAGGTCTGTCCCATCTCGTTTTCGTTTTGGGTGCTGACTTTGAAGCTGCCGTAACCGCGTTTGCCTTCGTAGTCTGCGGGGAAATTAAACTCACCGACCATGGTGGGTTTGTCCGCTTCTTCGAGCAATCGCAGCATGCGTTCGTCTGCATATTGCAGTGCATAACGGTCATACCCAACCACATCACAATGCTTTGCACCGATCATCCAATCACTGTCATTGACCCACCAGCCGGGGACAACCCAATAGCTCAGATACAGGTGATTGGGGTCGATGGTCTTGACGGTCTTGTAAGCAAAGGCGTGGTACGCATTGGCAAAGTATTGACGCAGCGTTTCAAAATCGTCCTTGGGCAATTTCATTTGAGTGTCTGCGTAGAGTTGCTCAACTGAAGTTGCATCGGACTTCCATGCATGGGTGAGTTTGCTGAGATCGTTTTGATAGATACTTTGCAGCGCGTGATCGATCAGGGCGCGCTTGGCAGCGGTCTTGGCGTCCTTGGTGAAAATGGTTTGGATTTCTTCAGGCCAGACAATGCCGTGCTTTTCGTTGCCGATGGACCAGCCGACGATCAGCGGATTGTTCAGATGCGGTTTGATTTGTTTTTCCAGGGCAGCGTAACACTGCTGACGGATGTCTTCGTCAAAGACATCGGGCATTTTATGCAGCGTCGGGACGCCGCGCCAATAGATGACGGGTGTGACAGGCAGGGCGCTGATGCCACCGGCTTTGGCGCCATCACCGAAGCTGCCTCCCCATTTTCCGATGCCATGGAAACCGAAGCTGGCAAGGCGTTGTACCGCCATTTGTTTCGCTGTTTCTTGCCAACCTTGCCCGTACTTGCGAGCCATATTGGCTGCATGGAAACAGACGCCGGTGAGTTTCTTGCCATGCTTGATATGTGTGGTCCATGCGTCTTTGTAGAGACCGGTTCTGGGGGGCAGTTGAGCGAATAAATTTTCACGGCCTTCGACACCCGTTGCCGGCCAGTTGAGGCTTGGGACGGTGCACATGCCAAGGTAAAAACAGGGATTGCCCTGGGGGGTGATCAACCAGAATTTCCCATCACGTTTGATCGTGCGGTAATAGCCGGTAGCCTGTTCTTTCCAGGGGGATTTGAGATATCCACCAAAGCGATCGTAGTCCGTACTGGGGGGCATTTGTGCAAGGCGACGTTTTTCATCTTCCCATTTGGCGACGAGGTCACTGTCGGTTTTCACCTTGCCGGGAAAGGCCGCTTCGACAGCCTGGCCGTAGGTGTCGATCATCACCGGCAGTTGGTCAACCGGGACACGCGGGATGATCGTAAACGTTGCATTTATCGTGAAGCTTTGGCCGGCCTTGGGTTGGAAGGGCAGATGTGTCTGACCGCCGCCTGCAGGATTAAATCGCCAGAGATTACCAGCTTTGAGATCTTCAGCCGAGAGCAGATCGACTTGCATGGCTGGTTGGTTGTCAGGCGTGATGACCAGTTGATGCTGAATAATTTGATAGTCCGGTTTGCGACCTTTGTTGGCCCAACTTGGTGCGTTGGCAGCTGTGACCTTTGTCATCGGGGCGGGTGACATGACCGCTTTTTGCGTTTTGATGGTTTTGCCATCGAGTACCAACGTGATGTCTTTGTCGGTGACGATGAAGGTTGTCTGATAGGTTCGGTTCAATTCCCATTGCGGTCGTGTGTTGGCGTATCGGAAGACTTTACCTGTGCCCACACCTGCGACCAATGCCATGTCTTTGAGTTGCATGGTGTCGTTGTTCTTGGACTTGTTTTCCAGGTGAAGCGTAAAGCCCTGCTTGGCGGACCACTTTTCATAGTTGGCAAGCCAGAAGCGTTGGGAGTCTGCAAACGTGGTTGAAGTCAAGGTGAACAGGGCGAGCAAAACGATGGTGAGTTTGTGTTTCATGATGATGATCGTGTGATTGAGTATGTGGTGATGGCGTGGCATGAGTTTTAATCTCATGCTGGTTGGTGTTCATTGATGAACGGTCGTTCGTGATGTTTGTGGGTTAATCCGCGAAGGTGATCAGGCGTTTGTTGAGAACCGTGCCGGTGGCGTCGGCCCAGACGTAGGTGACTTTGATGCTCTGCTTGGGTTTTTGCACGATGGAAAAGTCAGAGAGCATGGCCACGTTGTTCTCGCCGTGTTGGCCGGCAAGGGAGTTGGCGGTGTTGATGTTGTTGAGCACGGTGGCTTCGTTGTAGAACAAAGCGCGACCTTCAGTGAGAAAGAGTTGGCGGCCTGAGTCTTTGACGGTGTTGACGTGAGAATACTTTTTAAACAGTGTTTCACGGGTGTTGCCGGCCAGCACGGAGTTGATGGCATAGCTGCTGATGTACCAGCCATTGCCATCGGTGGTGCGCCATGTTTCATTGGGTTGCCGGCCTGCTGGGTCTTCGGGACAGTACCACATTTTGCGGTTGTCATTCATGTACAGATGACTGAGCACCTGATGAAACCAACCGTCCTGCGTCCAGTTTGGGCTGGTGGTCCACGTCTCAGGCTTGGCTTTGGGCGTGCGGTCACGGAAGTCTTCAGCATAGAGATTAAAAGCAATGCTCGCACTTCTGAGATTGTTCATACAGATCACCGCGCGGGCGGCTTTGCGGGCGTTTGATAACGCGGGCAGGAGGATCGCAATAAGCAGTGAGATAATGCTGATCACCACCAGCAATTCAATGAGTGTGAACCCCATGTGACCTGTCACCGACCCCCGGTCACGTTTTGACTGTGCAGATGTGCGTTGCATCTTGCCTCCAATGTCTGATTTTAACCGTACGATTCAAAATACCGTCATACCCACCAGCAGACGGCTTGTAATCATGGATAACTTATGCCCGGACTTTGCCGGTACTCTGGCCGATCAGCAACTCACCCTGCATCGCAGCATGCACGTGATCCGACAACGGCTGCGATAAGCGGCGCATCGCCAGTTGCACCGCCATGCGACCGACCGAAGCGAAGTGTGGCTCGATGGTGGTCAAGGCAATGCTGCGATCCAGTTGTGTATAGGCATTGTCAAAGCCGGTAATGCTCACATCCTCAGGGACGCGAATATCAAGGCTTTGGAGTTGGTCGTAAATGCGTGTTGCCACCAGATCGTTGACGCAGACAAAGCCGGTCACACCGTCGTTGAGCATGCGCTTGAGTGCATCGATATCCGGTTGACGATTGGCATCAAAGAATGACTCACCAACCATTTGCTGTGTGGTGATATCCAGCTGGTTATTCAGGCAACCCTGAATAAAACCAGCCTGACGACTCTGAGCAAAGGACGCGGGGTGATACAAGCCGATGTAGGCCAGTTTCTGATGCCCCAGCTCCACGAGATGGTCCACCATCAGGTTGATGCCTTCACTGTCACCCGCCAATGCCGCATCGTGTTTGATCCCGGGGTACAGCCAGCTCATGGTGACCACGGGAACATGCTCAGCGATCCGGGCGACGAGGTCCGAGGTGTACCGGCCTTCGAGGATCACCGCGTCACAGCCATAGCCGGAGATCACCTTGGGCAAATCCGCAGGCTTGATGTCATCACTGTCCATATCACGGGCTGCGTGGATCGACACGCTCAGATCCGTGCGGTCAATCTCCGAGGTGATGCCCTGAAGCATCTGCGTTGCGACGCGCGATTCGTGGGATTGCGTTGAACGCAGCAGCACGCCGATCTGCATCTGCAACTTGCTGGGCTTCTCACGGCTTGACCGCTGGGAATAGTTGTAACCCAGATGTGCAGCCATCTGCGTGACCTCCGCCCGCGTCTTGGGATGGATGCGGGGCGACCCTGCCAACGAACGGGAGACTGTCGAAGGCGAGAGTTTGAGTTTATCAGCGATGTCTCGGATGGTAACTGTCATTGCACTTAATTGTAGGCGAGATACAACATCGTGCAACAATTTGGGTGAAAATATTTTGATATTGCGTTTAAGAGTTTGTTGTTAAATGGGATAAATTTTAAAAAAGATGTGAAAATTTTGATGCAACACGTGCATTTGACCCGTCAGATTCGACTTGAAGTCTCATCTGGCGGCTTGGGTAGTGATGAGGAGGATGGTGACTTCATATTGGATTTCTGTTGGAAATGTTTGACCCAACCTTCGACTTCTTTTTGTGATGTCCATTGGCGTGTGAAGCCTTGATAGCCTTGGCGAAGTCGTTTGGTGATGGTGGGGTTGTAGATCACTTTTGCCCGCCAGTTAGTGATCCGACTGTGCGGTGTAACGACGGTGATCCATTTGCGTGAACCACGCGATTTGCCGATGGTGATCACGCTTTCATAGCCGTCACCCCATTGCGGGGGCAGGCAATAGACTTTGGTTCCCGGGGTGAAATGACGTGTACCGCGACGAATTTCGCCATCTTCACCAAAGGGATGTTCATCAACGATATTGCCCACAAGACACCAATCTGATGGTTCAGATTCAGGCAATTGGTAAATCTGCGCGGGTTGATCTGGCTCTGTGATGGCGGCCCAGATTCGTCGGAGATATTGCAATAATGTTGCCACATATGCCCCCGATTCAATTGAAGCTATCCGCTTTAATCCACCGCTTCGACGCGTTCGACGTAGAACATACTGTCAGCAGCACGTGGGCCGATCATGTGCCAACTCAGGGGGAAGTTGGGCTTCATGGCCACGTACATCTGGAACACGCGCTTGGCCCAGGCGAACTGGTTGTCGATGTTGCGTTCGACCTTGCGCGTCTCGGAGTTGGGGATGAACTGCTTGGTCTGGTAGTTCCAGTTGGGGTCCATTCGGACGAGAAGGTGGCCTTCGGTCCATTCGATGGGATAGCCGTGGACGTAGCCTTCGCCGGTGTTGGGGGTGTGAAACCAGGTACAGACGAAGCGGTCTTTGTCCGCGGTGGAGGAGGTGTTGGACCCCCCGGTGATCAATCGGGCGTGGGAGGTCTGGATGGGATTTTGTCCCATGCGTTTTTTGGCAATCCAGATACGCTGATCCGTCACGTCCAGCAACCCGACATGGGCATACTTGACGGTCAGTTTATCCGTGCAATATCGCTTGTTAATCACCGACTCTGCCATGGCAAACTTCCAATTTGGCTATCAGGTGGGTTTGGAACCTTACTTACTTGTGGATATCCTAACGTCTAACCGATACTTTCCTCAAACCCAATATCACCAAGGAGTGATGATGAGCGACACCACCACCACCGCCGGCCCCATCGCCAAGGGCACCCTCGTTGAGCAATCCGAAGGCAAAATGGTTCTGGGTCTGCCCCATACCGACTATCAATTGCACCTTCTGGTCGACAGCCCCGTCACCCCCTCGGTCACCGGGAAAGTCACCGGCACGATCACCGTCGAAGCTCTGCGCGTGGACCTGACCCAAGCTGGCACCGGCGGCCGCTATGTCGAGCCGGTCTATGGTCGGCCCCGTCGTATTCAAGGCCGCATTACCGCTACAGACACGACAGCCAATACCATCACCGTCCTTGCAGCATGTCCATTTGTCTGTTCATTTGCAACAGCTCAATCCGCGGGTGACTTTGAGGTGGGCCAATTCGTCGGTTTTGACGTCAAGCCCGGTGCGAAATTCACTCAAGCCTGAACCGAATATGGGCGATTGAGTGGGTAGACGAAGCTTCCAATAACTACAGGGCAAAATATGTCGACACACCTCAAGCGTATCCTCATCACCGGTGGGGCTGGTTTTCTCGGATCACATCTCTGTCAACGCATGGTTGATGCGGGTCATGATGTGATCTGTCTGGATAACTTCTTTACCAGCCAGAAGTCCAACATCACCCACCTGCTGGATAAGCCCAACTTCGAACTCGTGCGACATGATGTGACCCAGCCATTCATGGCAGAGGTCGATGAGATTTACAACCTTGCCTGCCCTGCATCGCCTGTCCATTACCAATACAACGCCATCAAGACCGTCAAGACCTCGGTCATGGGTGCGATCAACATGCTCGGCTTGGCCAAGCGCACCAAAGCCAAAATTTTCCAGGCGTCCACCAGTGAAGTTTATGGTGACCCGGAAATCCACCCGCAGCCTGAGTCCTACCGCGGTAGCGTCAATCCCATCGGTCTTCGTGCCTGCTATGACGAAGGCAAACGCTGTGCAGAAACCCTGTTCTTCGACTACCACCGACAGAACGGCGTGAACATTCGCGTGGTCCGTATCTTCAACACCTACGGCCCGCACATGCATCCCTACGACGGTCGCGTGGTCTCCAACTTCATCATCCAAGCTATCAGCGGTCAGGACATCACCATCTACGGTGACGGTTCCCAGACCCGCAGCTTCTGCTATGTCGATGACCTGATCAACGGCTTCATCAAACTCATGGATGCCCCCGACGAAGTCACCGGCCCGGTCAACATCGGTAACCCCGGTGAGTTCACCATCAAACAGCTCGCTGAAATGGTCATTGAAATGACAGGCTCCAAGAGTAAGCTCATTTACAAGCCGTTGCCCAAAGACGACCCGACCCAGCGCAAGCCCGACATCACCATCGCCCAGGACAAACTCGGTTGGGAGCCCAAGGTCCCCCTGGCAGAAGGTCTTGCCAAGACGATCGAATACTTCCAGTCGCTCAACCTTGCTGACTACCGCAAGCCCACCGACCACGAAGTGCAATAACGGCTTACGACTTGCCCATTAATACGCATATGCACATTAAAGCCCTGGGGTTTTAACCTCAGGGTTCTTTTTTATTCACGTCACATTCTCCCCACCCCAAACCACCCTCAAAAAACACGCCCTCCCAACAATCGCTATCCTGTTACGCTATGTCCAATAGCACACCCTCTTTTTCCATCACCGATACCGACGCGCCCGCGCGTTTGGATCGCTATCTTGCAGACCAACTCAAGCTTTCCCGATCACAGGTGCGTAAGCTCGTCGAGGCTGGCGCCATCACCATCAATGACCGTAGCGTTGCCAAACCCGGCCTGACGCTCGAAGCCGGTGATCAGATCATCGTGGATGACCGCCTGCTTAACCGCTCACAGACCGTTTTGCCTAACCCGGATATCAAAATCCCTGTGCTTTACGCGGATGATGACCTGCTCATTGTTGATAAGCCTGCAGGCATAGGTGTGCATCCATTGGACCCCACGCAGACCACCACCGTGCTTAACGGCCTGGTCGCCCAATACCCGCAGATTCAGGATGTCGGGGAAGGCAAACTCCGTAGCGGTGTCATTCATCGCCTCGATCTGGACACCACCGGTACGCTCATGGTCGCACTCACCAATGCCGGCTACGAACGCGGTCGCAATGCCATCACGGATAAACGTCACACGCTCAAACGCTACCGCGCGATCGTGCATGGCAAACTTAAAAAAGAGTCTGCCAAACTCGCCAGGCATCTGATCATCGCCCAGCATCAACCTGCCAAGGTCAAAGTCCTCAGTGAGCAAACACCCCAGTCTCGACTCTGCACCATGTCCTTTGCGCTTATGCGTCAGATGGACGACGTGGCTGATATCAGCATCGACCTGCAAACCGGCTTTCTGCATCAGATTCGCGCCATGATGGCGAATGTCGGGCACCCCGTTGTTGGTGATACGCTTTACGGTTCGCCTGTTGCCAACACGCGCACATTACTGCATGCTCAGCGGCTTAAGTTTGATGACGTTGACGTGATCGCGCCGCTTCCCGATGAGATGAAATATGCCACTGATTGAACTGGACACGCTCGATGACCCGCGCCTGGCATGTTATCGCGATCTACCTTCCCAGAAGCTTGATCGTGATCCAGTGCACATGATCATCGAAGGCAAGTTCAATGTTCAACGTCTCTTTGTCACAAATTGGCCGATTGATTCAGTTGTTGTTGAGCGCAAACATCAACACCTTGTCCCGCAACACGTCATCGACAGGACCGACGTGTTGAGCTTACCCACACAGGTCATTTCAAACATCGTTGGCTATGCGTTTCATGCGGGGTTGCTGGCCTGCACACGCAAGCCTGTCAACGCGGATCTGGATGCATTGATCAAACGCGATGGTGATCGCACGACGCTGTTACTTTGCCCAAATGTCAGCAACACCGAGAACATGGGGTCACTGATTCGCATTGCTGCAGGCTTTGGTGTGACCGCGTTGGTGACCGGCGAGCAGGCCTGTGATCCTTTTAGCCGTCGCAGTGTCCGTGTGTCGATGGGGACTGTTTTTACGCTGCCGATTATCCGCAGTGATGATTTGGCTAGCTTGATGGATCAACTCACAAAACAGCATCACATGCAGCACATTGCAGCGGTTCTCAGTGATCAAGCGATGCCGTTATCACAGGTCAAGCGCAATGGTCCAGTGAGTCTGGTGCTCGGCAGTGAAGCGCATGGCATTGATGAACACACGCTTGATCATGTGCAACAACACACGATGATCCCCATGTCGCTTAACACCGATTCGTTAAACGTCAGTGTTGCTGGTGCCGTGTGTCTCTACCACCTCACGCAGTTGTGTTGAGTTGATCCCCAGGTCATCTTTCATACCAATCCCGGTAAAAAACACGCGCGTTGTATTGAGATATTTGAGCACCGGAGGTCATTTCTGTGTAGGCACTTTGATGCGTCTTGAGCCTGACATGCTCTACTCAATCATGCATGCGTTCTGAATGGGATTGGTATTGGACCTGCTATTGTTCAAGAACTTCCTGAATCTTCTGGCTTAGTGGGCCACTCATGTAAGGCTTCTTGATCCAGGCGGTGAGTCCGGCGGCCTGCATGGCAAGTAACTCCGACTCGGGGGTGTAGCCGGTGGAGAGAATGACTTTGATGTCAGGTCGGATCTGTTTCATGGCCATGAAGCAATCCCGGCCATTGAGGTTGGGCATCATCATATCCAGGACGACCAGGTCGTAGGTGATTGGATTTTCGCGGAACATATCCAAAGCCATTTGCCCGTCATGAGCCAGTGAGACTTCGTAGCCGAGGTCTTCGAGGATGGCTTTGGCGGTGATACGCATGACCTTTTCATCATCGACGATGAGGATGTGTCCTTTGCCTGCAACGCGTTGCTGCGGGGCGTCTTCACTGGGTGCTGGTTGATTGAGAGTTGACAACGGCAGGCAGACGGTAAAGCATGTGCCCCGTCCCAGATCACTGGTTGCAGTAATCGACCCTAAGTGTTGCTTGATGGTGCTAAAGACCGTTGCCAATCCCAGGCCGGTTCCTTTGCCCTGGTCTTTTGTTGTGAAAAAGGGCTCGAAGATATGGCTTAGATGTTCCGGGTCGATCCCCACGCCGGTGTCCTGCACGTCGATACGAATATACGGGCCGGCTTTGAGATTAAAGGGATTGCTTGGGCCGATATGGGGTGTGAGTTCAATCGCCTGGGTTGAGATGATGATCTTGCCCCCATCAGGCATGGCATGCGATGCATTGATCCCCAGGTTCATGAACACATTCTGCAGTTGCGCCAGATCACCTTGAATCAGTTGATGTTCTGCAGCAAAGTCACTTTGAATTTCAATCCGTCGGTCAATGGTCTGCTTGAGAATGTTGACGGTGTCCTTCAAGAGTTGATGGACATCGAGTGTGCTGGTTTGTGGGGGTTGTTTGCGTGAAAAGGCAAGTAATTTACTGGTTAGATCAGCTGCACGCTGTGCGGATTGGACCATGATCTGAAAAAGCTCGTGCGTCTCTTTGTGGTCGGGCAGGCGCTCTTCAAGCAACTCGGCAGAACCGAGTATGCCACCGAGCATGTTGTTAAAGTCATGTGCGATACCGCCTGCCAATTGACCGATGGCATTCATTTTTTCGGTCTCTCGAAGGCGATGTTCCATGGCATACTCCGAGGTGACATCTCTGAAGACCAGGACCACGCCAATGATCTGATTCTTGTCGTCGCGAATGGGGGCGCCAGAGTCAGCAATCTGATATTCACTGCTGTCTGCCGAGATCAGGATGGTGTGATTGGCAAGCCCGACGATTTCACCGGATTGAAGCACTTTGTCCACGGGGTTGGGCATGGTCTGACGCGTTTTGGCATTGATGATATGAAACACGTCGGTGAGATTGCGCCCCATCGCCTGATCCAAACCACGGCCGGTGAGTTTTTCAGCAACGGGATTCATCTGCATGATCCGGCCGTCACTATCCGTGGCAATGACCGCGTCACCAATGGAATTGAGCGTGGTACGCAGGTTCTCTTCCTTCTGCACCAATTCCTCTTTGGCTTTGAGCAGTTCGGTGATGTCCTGCCCGACACCGAGATAGCCTGAGACTTCGCCATGGCTGTTACGGATGCTTGTTACAGCAAGCTTGATTTGAATCTGCTGGCCGGCCTTGGTGACCAGTCTCCATTGATTGTCCCGCGTGTTCTGGATGTCTGCCTGATCGATGAAGACATCAAAGTCTTTGACTGGGTGTCCGCGTTTTTCTTCAAGTACTTTACGCCGCTGTTGAATCTCAGATTTCAGATGAAAGAGCATGGGGGTATGCTTGCCGATGACCTGTTGAGCTGTGAATCCGAGCATTCGCTGTGCCCCGGCATTAAACAGCGTAATCAACCCGTCCTTGTCCGTTGCCACAATCATCGAGAGAATCGAGGCATCCATCACACTCTGAAGTCGGCTGTTGCTTTCCCGCAGTTGTTCTTTGGCCATGTGCGCTTGCGTGATATCTTCAATCACGTTGATGAAATACAAAGGTTGGCCTTGATCGTTGCGATGGACAGTCGTTGAAAGATGACACCAGGCAATGCTGCGGTCTTTGCGGTAATAACGTTTATCCGCATGACAGACATCGCACTCACCCCGCAGCAGGCGTTGGTAATAGTCCTGACTGATGCCCAGATCATCGGGATGGGTGATGTCGCGATAATGCAGCCCCAGGAACGCCTGCATGTGGTAGCCAAGCATTTCGCATAGACGTTGATTGGCTCGCAGCACCAGGCCATCAAGCGACGTGTGAGCCATACCAACCGCAGCGTATTCAAATGTGCTTCGGTACCGTTCTTCACTTTCCTGGAGTGTGTGTGCTGCCTGTTCCAATTCGTGGGTCCGCAATGCGACCTGTCGTTTGAGTTGCCTGTTCCAAAAGGCGCTGGCCAATAGCAGCAGCAGTAGCACACCACCGATTGTCCCTCCCCATCGCCAGAACATCGGCCAGTCGACATGTGCCGGTACGGATGCAAGCATCCAGCGGCTCATCAATTGCTTGTGCTCGGACGGTGGGATGCTTTCAATGGCCTTATTGAGGATGCTCTGTAGCTGGGGCCAATCCTGACGGATGCGCAGGCAGCCTTGAATGTCCGGGTACCCCGACGATCCAGCTACTTTCAGATTCTGGATTTGCTGCTCAGCGATCACTCTGCTGGCCAGCAGTAGTCCATTGACAAACGCATCGACCTGGCCAAAACTCACCGCATGAACACCTTCTTCCACTGATGCCACCGGGACAACTTGTATCCCGATTGGATCATCTCGCAGTTCCTGTTCCAGAGAGAAGCCCTTGAGTGCTGCGACACGTTTACCAGCTAGCCACTGTTTACCTGTGACCGCTGTCGCGTCGTTACGCGTGATGATCACCAGCGGGATTCTGTAAAACGACTTGGTGTAAAGGTACGGTTGTCCTGCCACACGACCTCGTGAGGATAGAATCACATCGACCTGGTTCTGCGAATCTTTATCCAGAAATTCGGTGTACTGCTTGACCACCAATTCAAATTTCAGACCCGACCGCTGTTCAATGAGTTGCAGATAATCAATCAGAAAGCCTTGGACCTGTCCCTTTTCATTGACATGGGACAAGCCGGGCACGCCATCGGGGACACCCATTCGGATGGTAGGCGTCTGAGCGAGCCAGTTTTTTTCGGCATCAGTCAATTGGACTGAGGGTACGACAACAACCGGGTGAGCCGTTAGGGTTCGGGTGATGACAGGCAACAGACACAGCAGAACAACCATCAAGATGCGTGTGCCAAGCCGTATATGAGGCCGTTTTACTGCCATGTATTGGTTCCTGCCGCCATCTTGGCAATTGCCGATAGACAAAGTCTAGATTCCAAGTGGAACCCGAGCAACGGAATTTTTACTCGTTTGATTAACATCGGTTAACTGTATGACGTGTAAACAGTCTCCCATTATCGGGCTCAAACGGATCAAGATCAGGCTCAACTTGCATTCGTGGGTGATGGCGCGGTGACATACCGGCGTCCCCGGTCGGTGATAAGGCGCGTCCTTATCGGCAGAAGCCGGATTTTCCCGCTATAATGCCCGACTCTGCTGCCGGAAGCTTTTTATTCGATGTTGCTTTCGGTCATTGATAGGAAAAAGGATTTGTACGATGTCCAAGAAAGTCTGGCTCGACGGTAATCTGGTGCCTGCTGAAGAAGCAGCAGTGAGTGTGTTTGACCATGGTGTGCTCTATGGTGACGGTGTCTTTGAAGGCAT
>JBICHS010000253.1:0-7232 GCA_043101135.1 Phycisphaeraceae bacterium JB051 | reverse complement strand
ACGTGCATCATGTCCGCAGGCCCGAATCCAGTGGCATTGCGTGCGCACCTACGAATGCCAATGTATAACCGCATCACGGTTTGCCGGATGTTGAATATCATTGCCTTGGGAATCTGTGTGTATCTGTGTTCATCTGTGGCTGAAATTGCCTTGAATACTGCTGCAAACACATACACTGCAACCTTACAGACCCGACGAATTACGGCTGGCGTCTTCGTTGGAGTCCTTGGGCAGATGCAGGCCACATTCCTGACGCTTGCCACCAAAGCGGGTGTCGCGTGAGTCCTTGTCGTCAGCGGTGACCGGACGGGAGGAGTGCCAATCGCCAACGGTGGCATAGCCCTGATCGTGCAGCGGATGCTCAGGCAGATTGTTTTCCTTGAGATAGTAATACTTCTCTTTGGAACCCCACTTGAGAATCGGGTGAATCTTCACAATACCGTTTTGCAATTCCACCGTGCGAAGCGTGCTGCGAAACTTGGTCTGCTTGGCGCCAAGACCGGCGATCCAGGCTTTGACGCCCAGTTGCTTCAACGCACGCTGCATCGGCTCCCCCTTGGTGTAGTCGAAATACGTGTTGTACGATTCGTCATCGTCGTTCTTCCAGAGTTCACCATGAATCGCTTCGATGTGAGCAGTAGAAATACGCGGCGAAAACCAGTGCACATTCAGATTCAGCAGATTCGTCAACTGATTGGCAAACCGGTACGTCTCAGGCAGCAGATAGCCTGTATCAATCGCGATCACGTTGATATCCGGATTGACCTGCGAACACAGATGAAGCATCACCGCGGACTTAATGCCAAAGCTCGATGTCAGCACGCAACTGTCACCAAACATGTCACAGGCCCACTTGATCACTTCCTGGGGCGTGGCATCTTTGAGTTGTTCGTTAACCTGGTCAAGATCCAGGTCCTGCGGCGTGATGATGGGGGCGGTATCGGTCATGGCGGTCACTGCTGTCAATCTCAATGAGGTTCAAAAAAAACAGATTCACATTGTAGAACAATACGCTCGACTTTGCACGAGTATTCCATGATTCAACACCGCGATGTCGTTCTTCAAAAGCTAAGTGTCAAGCATACATGCCGTTTACAGAAAAAACCGTTCGCATCTCTCATAAGACCTGATTATGCTATATGAACTTTGTCACAAAGAGTACAGAAAGCCATTTGTCATTGAGATGATTTCGGGGAATCGATTACATGCAGACACTTCGTCAGAATCTGGTCGCCAAGTTCACGCACCTTTATCCGTTCTATAGTGGGTGTGGGACATTCGCGAATAAGCCATTGATCAAAAAGCTCGCGGGGCATCACGAAGGATGTCGCTGGGCTAAGATCAAAGGCGGACATGTCCTTGCACCCATTGATGATTACATCGGCCGCGCAGCCTATTTTGGCGGTGATTTGGATCGTAAAGTCACATGGGTTTGCTCACAGATCGTCCGTCCCGGTGATACGGTTTTGGATATTGGAGCCAACATCGGCCTGGTGATGTTGCCTCTTTCTCGTCGCGTTGGCCCAACGGGACGAATTCATGCCTTTGAACCCAATCCAAGACTCATTGAATTGCTCAATCAAACCATTGAACACAATAAGCTTGAGAATGTCACACTGCATCCGATGGCTTTGGGCCCTTCAACGGGATCGCTTGAATTATGCATCCCGCAGGTCAATGCAGGCGCCGGCTCGTTGGTCCGAAATCGCATGGCAGAGAACTGCAGCAACGTCAGTGTCCCGGTCCAAACGCTGTCAAATGTCGTGACCGAACACAACATCCAACAGATTGATTTTCTGAAAATTGATGTTGAAGGTTTTGAAGCACAGGTCTTTGCGGGTGCCAATGTGATGTTTGAGAAAGTAACGCCCAAAGCAATCCTTTTTGAACTCAACGATAACGCGGATATCCCTGCACGTGAACAACCCGTCATGCAGCTACTGACCCAGCATGGCTACCGTTTCTTTTGTATCCCCAAGTGTCTTGTCCGCATGAAGCTCATCCCGTTTGATCCTGCTAACGAATCACAACCGGCCTCACATGATATTCTTGCGGTTCAACCAAGCATTGACTCACAGATTCTGGATCGTCTTCGTATCGCACTTTGATCGCCTGTATATCGAAACGATTAGAGCAGTTCAAATAATTAAACTTCATGCCATCGTATTTTTCGTCATTCCCGCGCAGGCGGGAATCCAGTGGCATGCAGTAGAAAATTGCAAATTCCACTGGACTCCCGCCTGCGCGGGAGTGACGGAGGGTGGAGATTAATTCTTTGCATCGCTCTAGGTGCTCTATTTTCGAAAGCCATCGGATACAAAAACAAAAAAACGAGAACGGTTGTGATGCCGTTCTCGTTTTTTTTGAGTCAAGTTTGATTAGTGACGGAAGTGGCGGCGACCGGTAAAGAGCAAGGTCACACCTGCGTCAATGCAAGCTGAAATGGTTTCGTCATCACGCTTGGAACCGCCCGGCTGAACGATGGCTTTGACGCCTGCTGCGATAAGCATGTCTGGGCCATCGCGGAACGGGAAGAAGGCGTCGGAGGCAGCGACCGCACCAGTGGAGCGATTCTGATCCTTGACGTTGGCCTTCTGAATTGCAATTTTGCATGACTCAACACGGTCCATCTGACCGGCGCCGGCGCCAACCAGGGCACCATCCTTTGCCAGGCTGATGGCGTTGGACTTCACGTGCTTGACCGCAGCCCAGGCCAGGGCAAGGTCCGCCAGCTGTTCATCGGTCGGAGCTGGGCCTGCGACGTGTTTCCAGTCAGCGGGGGTCATGTCAACCAGGTCACGCTGTTGGACGAGGATACCGCCGATGATGCGTTTGAAGTCCGCCTGTGCCGGATCACGGTGTGCCGGATCAGCAATCTCACCGACTGCCAGTAGACGCACGTTTTTCCAGCGTTCGGATAGAAGCTTCAGTGCGTCATCGTCGTAAGACGGGGCAACAATCACTTCCAGGAATTTCTGTCCTTCCGTGATGCTTTGTGCGGTGGCTGCGTCAACATTTTTGTTCAACGCGACAATCCCGCCGAAGGCTGCCATCGGATCGCCTGCATACGCTTTTTCAAAAGCGGTCTTCAAATCGTCAGAGACACCACAACCACAGGGGTTGGTGTGTTTGACGACGACTGCAGCAGGTTTTTCGAATTCCTTGACGAGTTCCAAAGCAGCAGAAGCGTCATAGAGATTATTAAAGCTCAGTTGCTTGCCATGCAGTTGCTTGGCATTGACGACGTTGGCTTCAGTGCAGTTGGGGTCTTTGTAGAGTGCTGCCTTTTGGTGCGGGTTTTCGCCGTAACGCAGTTCGTCCGCACGATCCATGCGAATAAGCAGGGCGGTGCCAAAGACACCGTCGGAGACATTGCTGTCCAGACGGGTCTGCATCCATTGAGCGATGGCTGTGTCATACGCAGCGGTACGTGCAAAGGCGGCAGCAGCAAATCGCTTGCGGATACCCAGGCTCGTCGCACCGTCATTGGCGTTCATGTCATTGATCAGCGCATCATACTGCGTCGGGCTGGTGACCACGGTGACAAACGCATGGTTCTTGGAGGCGCTGCGGAGCATACTCGGGCCGCCGATATCGATTTGCTCGATGGCTTCCTCGTCAGCAACACCTTCCTGAGCAACAGTACGCTCGAAGGGATAGAGATTCACACAGACCATGTCGATGGGTTCGATGCCGTGTTCCTTCATGGATGCAACATGCCCATCATTGTCGCGCAAGCCCAACAGGCCGCCGTGGACGCGTGGGTGCAGCGTCTTGACACGACCGTCCATCATTTCAGGAAAGCCGGTGACTTCATCAATCGGCGTGACTTCCAGCCCGGCTTCGGCCAAGGCCTTGGCCGTGCCACCTGTGGAAATCAGCTGGACGCCATACTTGGCAAGTGACTTGGCGAAAGGAATCAGATCGGTCTTATCACTGACCGAAATCAACGCGCGACGTACAGGAACCAGGTCCGACATTCATCTACTCCGTAGAATCATTTTGGGTTAATCAAAACAGTGTTAAAGCGCACATGATAACGCAGATTGCCAACTGATGTTGGCCATGATCACATGCTTGGATACAGACATGTTTAAATTCAATCAGGATGCCCCGCTAAACCCAGACATCATCGCCATTAGCGTTGGAGTTTAAGGAGACGACCTGATTCTGTCATCACCAGGAATTGCTTGTTTTTCAGAGCAATCATGTCGGTGATGTCGGCGGTTGGGATCTGGCTGATCGTCTTGCCGGACTCTTTTTCAAGGATCCACAGGCTGTTGGATTTGAAGCAGAAAATATTCTCATCACTGCTATCAAATGGGGTCAGGCGTTCATTGGTTTTCCAGATTTCCTTGCCGGTATTGAGATCCAGAGCATACAACCCGTTGCCGGTGATCGGCAGGAGGATCATTTGATCAATAATGAATGGCTGATGGGTCAGGGCGCGCTTGGCATGATAACGCCAGACGTCATTGCCAAAGACCGATTCCAGTGCGTACAACGTCTGATCTTCACTGGGAATGAGCACCAGGTTTTTATCAGTGAGAATCTGTCCCGGTGCTGAGATCTGACGGAAGGTGCGTCCCTTCCAGATTGGCTCACCGGTACGGGCATTGAGCAGGATATAAACACCGCTGGCATCACCCACCAAAACTGATGACGTGCTGGTCACCGGGGGGGCGGTGATTCCAGCTTGCATCTGGTAGTTCCATTTCGGATAACCGGTGTTGATATCGTGACCAAAGATTCGGCCGTTGAGGCCACCGAAGATGGCAAAGTTTTCCACCACTGCAGGCGGATTATTCACCACGGCCTTGAGTTCCACAATTTCCATCGCACGACCGGTACGGACGTCAATTTTGAGCATGTGTGTCTCGCTATTGACGCAGACTGTTTCACCGTAAAGGAACGGTTGGTAGAAACGATCAGTGTGTTGTCCCTGAATTTCACGCCAAAGAATCCGGCCATCGCTGAGGTTCACCAGTGTGAATAGGTTGCTCGGTGTTTCGATTGTGATCAGGTATTTGCCATCAAGGATATTCCACTGTGAAATCTTTTCTGAATTCGGGACATCAAGATTACTTGCCCAGTGAACTTTCAAGCCCATTCGTTGGAGGTCTGAAGCAGCGATCGGGAAGTCATTGCGGAAACTCGGTGTCTGCTGTGGGTCCGAAGCATCATTGGCTTTACGGATATCAACAAAGGGAATCAGTGAAACCGTGTTACGCACCAGGTTGTCAGCAGCTTGGAGCGTGCCACCGATCAGGCCGGGTTTGCTGGGCTGAGCCTGCTGGGTTTGTGCGGTCTGTTGTTGCTGATCTGAGGTGGTCTGCTTGTTGGCACAACCCCATGAAACAGTCATAAAACCGGTCAAGACAATCAGCATCCAAAGCTTGATCTTCATAAGTGCGAACTCCTGGGCTCGGATATAGCGGCGTGGGAATATCCAAGTATCGACGCCGACAAGCTTTTGGTCAAGTTGGCTCAACCCTGATTGCTGATAATTTTCCAGCTTCAAGAATGATTTTAAACCCTAACTGTCACTAGGATCACAGGCATGAGTATCCTGCTGACGAATCGTGACAACCATCAAGACACGGATATACGGGCTAAAAACGTCTTTTTTGACAGGCCAGCCTTCCCGGTTAAAGAAAAAACGTGCTACCAACCACCTGCAAATCCTGCTAAACTGTCCGTCTTATGATTTCACTGAGTAACATGATCATCGATGGTAAAGATCACGAGTTTGTCCGTAAAGGCAAGCCCAAGTGGTTGAAAATGAAACTCCCAGGTGGAGATGGCTATCACGACCTGCGGCAGATTGTTGATAAGCACAGTCTGCACACGGTCTGTGAGTCGGCTAAATGCCCGAATATGGGCGAATGCTGGGCAAGAGGCACCGCGACCATCATGATCCTCGGTGACATCTGCACCCGATCCTGTGGCTTCTGTCACATCCAGACTGGACGCCCGCCTTTCCTGGATACCGACGAGCCGAGACGTGTCGGTGAAGCAGCAGGTCTCATGCGTCTTAAGCACATCGTCATCACCTCGGTCAACCGCGATGAGCTGGATGACGGTGGGGCAGCAATCTGGGCAGAAACGATCCGTGAGATCCGCAAGAACTCACCGGGGACATCCATCGAAGTGCTTATTCCCGATTTCTGCGGTGACTGGGATGCGCTCAATGTCGTCCTGGCAGAGCGTCCTGAAATTCTCAATCACAACATGGAAACCGTCAGCCGTCTCTACACCGCGGTCCGCCCGCAGGCCAAGTATGAACGCTCACTTGAGCTTCTGCGTCGATCCAAAGAACAGGGCCTCAACACCAAGACAGGTATCATGGTTGGTATTGGTGAAACGGATGACGAAGTCACAGGTCTGATGCAGGATCTTGTCGACTATACCAAGACGGATCATGGTAGCTGTGACATTCTCACCATCGGCCAATATCTGCAGCCGACCCGCAACCACCTGCCGGTGAATCGCTGGGTTGATCCGTCCCAGTTTCTGGCCTTCAAACAGCTCGGTGAGTCCATGGGTATCCGCCACGTGGAGTCAGGCCCGATGGTGCGCTCGAGTTATCACGCTGAAGATCAAGTCCTGCAAATCGAAGAACCGGTCAGTTGATCACTGATTAAAAATCTTCACGAACACAAGCCGCCAGATGAGACCTTGTCGAAACTGACAGGTATCTTCCCAATCCATACGATTGACCTTGCATCATGGGACGAAAACCCTTTTCACATTCCGATTACAACGGCTTGCTTATCGTCGATAAACCCATCGGCTGGAGTTCCATGGATGTGATTCGTCGCATCCGCCGTGCGACCAACCGCTGCAAGGCAGGGCATGCAGGCACGCTTGATCCATTGGCAACGGGTGTTGTGGTCTGCTGTCTGGGCAAAGCAACCAAACTCGTCGACCAGCTCATGGCAGGGACCAAGGTCTACACAACCAAAGTTGATCTCTCTGCCTTCACGCAGACCGATGACCTGGAAGGCCAGCGTGAGGAAGTCAATGTCGACACGCCGCCAACGCAGCAGCAATTTCTAGAAGCTCTCAAAAAACTCACTGGTGAAATTCAGCAGATTCCCCCCATGTACTCTGCCATTCACATCAATGGGCAGCGTGCCTACAAACTCGCTCGAAAAGGTGAAACTGTCGAGATCGAACCACGATCGGTCATGGTTCATGCGATCAATCTATTGGACTATCAATGGCCATAC
>JBICHS010000252.1:0-3418 GCA_043101135.1 Phycisphaeraceae bacterium JB051 | reverse complement strand
ACCGATATCGTCGCTCGGTCACCAATGGCAGAAAGTGTGCCAACCGCGCGCTTTTTCATAGAAAAGACCATCGTCGGAGTACTGGCCGACGATGGTTTTTTAATTGGGTGGTGAACAGCCATGGTGTGTCATGGCGATCCCGGGGTGGTTTGCGTGTGACCGGGGGTTGCGGCAAACGTTTCGGGATTGCCATGGTGAATCAGGTTGATATTTGCCTGCTGCGTTGAAGACGGCAGTGTTGCTAACTGCTCGCGAGACAACGTGATAAATCGCTTGATCGAAAAATGTGGTGTGGTCTGTGCTTGTCATTTGCCCATGTCTTGGCTAAAGTGTTATCTGGCAAGCGACTAAGGGAAGAGAGTGTTGACCGCCGGATCACGGGCGATTCTGTTAGGCACACTCTGCGTTTTTGCATTCAACGGATTGTGGAGCATTATGGCTTTAGCGGGAAACGCTGCCATTCCAGCCAACCTGGGTTTTGAGATCCTTGAAACATTGGGTCACGGGGCCAGGAGTACCATTTACCTGGTGAGGGAGAAATCCACCGCCTCGCGCTATGCCCTTAAACGTGTGATCCGCAACTCCTCTGCAGACCAGCGCTTCATCGATCAGGCGATCCTCGAACACGAAGTCGCTCAGCAGTTCAATCACCCGTCGCTTCGCAAATCGCACCGAACGTACAAGATCAAAAAGTTCTTCCGCACCAAGGAAGTTTACGTGCTCATGGAAGCGGTCGATGGCTTGACGCTTGAGCAGCGTCGCCCGACGGACATGCTTGAGGTTTGTCGCATCTTCCAGGATACGGCCATCGCGCTGGGCGTGATGCATCGTGCTGGTTATGTGCATGCGGATATCAAGCCCAACAACATTCTGGTGACGCAGCAGGACATGGTCAAGATCATCGACTTTGGCCAGTCCTGCCCGAACAACACGCGTAAGGAACGCATTCAGGGCACGCCGGATTACATTGCCCCCGAGCAGGTCAAACGTGAACACATCACGCCCAAGACCGATGTATTTAACCTTGCAGCGACGATGTACTTTGTGCTCACCCAGCAACACGTGCCAACGCTCATCCCCAAGGGCGGTGCGGGTATGAACCTGGTGGACCGTGGGCCGACCAAGTGCCCATCCCCGATGGAGCTCAACGCCAAGGTCCCGCCGGCACTCAGCGGTCTGATCATGAACTGCCTGGAACAGGAGCCACGCGAGCGCCCTGAATCCATGACGCGTGTCTACGAACGTCTGGAAATGGCGATCGGTCAAATCAAAAGCGAACAAGGCGGCGGCACAACCAGGCAGCCCCAAAAACCCGTCGTCCCCGAAGACAGCATCATCCCCGGCTCCGCGTTGTCGGACACCGGTTCACTGGATATCGATTCGCTGTTCGCGTAAACAAGCAACTTACTACTACATCGCATGCCAACTCAAACGTTACTCATACGCAATGGCGGGTGATGTGATATTTGATTGATGAGGTTTTTCGATGCCAGGGAGCTTCGCCCCCCGGACCCCCTTGCGAGGATGGTTCACTTCATCAAGCTGGTGAGTTCATTGCATCTAATGGAATCAAAGCCCTGTTTTAGATGGGGCTTTGCCCCAAACCCCACCAACGGGCAGCCGTTGGATCGCTGCCCCCGGAAGTGGGGTTGTTCGTGCGATTCAGAAGGTTCGTTTTCAACACGTGAATCGAACGAATAACATGCCACGCGAGTTGGTATTCGTGCCAATGTCCGAAGATCGTTTACCTCACATACACCAGTAAGCGAAGGCCTGCCCTTCCAGGTGGACGAGGTCCAGCGGCGGAACGCTGGCGGGGTTTGGGGCAGAGCCCCATCTCAGGATCAGTCTTCAATTCGATTAAATGCAACACGGCAACACTACTTGCCATAACACACCAACCTCGCAAGGGGGTCCGGGGGGCGAAGCTCCCTGGCATCGAAAAAGCAACGCCAATCAACTAGACGCGCACAACCACAGTGTCATGTATAAAAGCAAGCTCTAACAAGGCTGCGAAACAACCTTATTCAGCTTCCGATTGAAGACGTGTCTTACGCATCGGTTCATTGACCTTGTATCGCAGAGACTGATTGGGCATGCTACTGACACGGTTATCAATCCGTTGTGCTTCGTAGCGGTTATCCACTCGGCGGCTGACCATCTGAGAGGTCACCCGATTGTCCACGCGTTGGGGCTTGAGTGCATTGTCTGCAAATGCTGTCGAGGCTTGAGACGTCTGATCCGCACCACGAGCCATGTCGGTGACCTGCGGGCTGAGAATGAAAACGGTGTTGGCAGGGATGACTTCGATGAACGCGCCATCTTGCGAGGAGGCGACGTTGCTGTCCACGCCACTTTCCTTGGTGTTGCTGCGTACGACGTAGTAGCTTTGGTCACTTTGAGAAGTAATACCGGGCGCGACACGCAGGTAAGCACTCTTGCGTTGCACACCGGTGGTCTGGGCAGCCTGACCGAAGACCTGAAATTCCTGAAGCTTTTCTGCAGGGATCGAATACAGCGACGTGTGTTCGCCGTCATATCGCAGGCCTGCACCTTGCTGACGAATCGAACGACTCAGCCCATCGAGGTCAGCCACCGCCTGGTCCACACGTTGAACCTGTTGCGGCTGCTGCGTGGTCTGAGCGTGAAGCAGGCTGCTACCCATCAAAACGGTGATCAAGCAAATGGCGGTTTTCATATAACATTTATCGGGCATGACGCAATAAAACGTGAATTTACCGCTTGTTTTTAGGATTTTTTAGCGGTGTGCATGGCTTGAATGACAATCGTGTCACGCATTGACATACATGAGCCGCGCACGCAGTAAGCGGGTGCGTTGCATGTACGGTCCAAGACAACCGCTTACTTCGTGCGCGGCTCTTTGCGGTCGTGTGTTCCAACGCATCAGCAATTGCAGTATGCTGGATGGCACATGAACGACAGTCCCACGGACATTCAGCAATTTGATGCCATCGCACCGGCATGTGAGCAACTTCGCCAACAAGTCGGTAAGGCGATCATCGGCCAATCGCAGACGTTGGACCTACTACTCACAGCGTTGCTCTGTCATGGGCATGTGCTGCTCATCGGCGTGCCGGGGTTAGCCAAGACGCGATTGGTGCGTGCGTTGGGCAACAGTTTGGATTTGCCGTCCGCGCGCGTGCAGTTCACGGCAGACCTCATGCCCGGGGACATCCTTGGCACGGAGTTGATCCAAGGCGACAACCAAACCAGCCGCCGCATCGAGTTCGTCAAAGGCCCTGTTTTTACCAGTCTTTTGCTTGCTGACGAAATCAACCGTGCATCACCACGAACGCAGGCGGCATTGCTCCAAGCCATGGCAGAACGGCAGGTCACCATCGCAGGACACACGCATACGCTCAACGATCCATTCATGGTCATCGCCACCCAGAACCCG
>JBICHS010000251.1:0-5978 GCA_043101135.1 Phycisphaeraceae bacterium JB051 | reverse complement strand
CGGTCGGCCAGAATTCACCTTGCCCAGCCTGCCAGTTGCCACGGTGATGAATGTAGCGGCCGTTAAAGTCGTTGAGGTAAATTTCGTGAAGCATGCCCACCTGCCTGAGATTGGTTTGACACTGCACCGCTCTGGCAGACTTACGTGCGGCCCCCAATGCCGGCAGAAGGATGGAGATCAGCAGCGAAATGATGGAGATGACCACCAGCAGTTCGATGAGCGTAAACGCGTGGGCAATACGTGTCCGATCCGAATTCATGCCGACCCTTTCGTGTAAAGATTACATTTATGTGTAATGCTAACACCCCAGATCAATCAGTCAATATTTCCATGTTATTTCGCCTTTAAATTGGCAAAACTGATAGAATTACATAAAAATCCACTTGATTTATCACACACTCGTGTAAAATTAAACTTATTTCATGTTACTTTTACACAACAAAGAGCACGCCCATGACCACCATCTCACAGGTTGCAAAACACGCCAAGACCTCCATCGGCACGGTATCGCGCGTGCTCAACAACAAGAAAAACGTCTCACCCGAAGCAAAGCAGCGCGTCCTCAAAGCCATCGCTGAACTCAACTACACCCCCACCGTCGCGTCCAATCGCTACCAGTTTGTCGTCGTCACCTATCAACTGCGTCCCAAGCAGGAAGGCAATGACACCTATTTTGTCACCCTGCTCACGCAACTACTCTACCAACTCAATACGCACTTCCGGCATGTTCAGATTCTCTCACTTGAACAACTGGATCAACTCGACCCCAGGCATGTGAGCACCGTCATTCACATCAGTCAATCACAGGAAGCAGACGAACAAATCCAGCAGCAACTCGGGCAGATTCCGCTAATCCACATCAACGGTCACCGTACACCGGATCATGGGTACAACATCACGTCCAACCATTATCAATCAGCGTTTCTGGCGATGCGATATCTGCATCAGATGGGACATGAGCATGTTCACTACATCAACTTTGATGTCACCGCACCCCTTCAACAACAACGCATGCAAGGGCTATGTGATGCAGCAGAACAATTGGGCATGACATGCCACCTGGGACTGCTCAATGAAAAGAAGACGATCTTTGAATCCGTGCTTGATGCGGTGAATAACCCGTCGACCTGCGTCTTCATGGGCAACGGCTCAATGCTCATGAACACCTACTTCGCCCTGCTCAAACTGGGCATTCGTATCGGTGAAGACTTATCATTTATCAGCATTGATGCAGGCCAGCAGACTGCCAGTTGTCATCCGCCGTTAACCGTGGTCCGCGAGCCACTCAAGGATATGATCGATAAAACCGTCGAACTCACAGGCAAGATCATTGCAGGCGAACACCACAACGACAACAGGCAACTGGACTTTAACTGCGAACTGATTGTCCGCAGCTCTGTTAAATCACTACGGTAAATAGTGCAGTTAAAATCATTAATCTCCACTTTCCGTCACTCCCGCGCAGGCGGGAGTCCAGTGGAACCTGCATGCGTCAACAGAATGCCACAGGATTCTGGCCTTCCGGGGGGCGCGGGAATGACGAAATCTGAGACTGTGTGAAGAATAATGATTTGAACTGTCTAGACACTGCTTAGTCCATCGACTGTTCAAGCTTGCCCTTGGCGCGATAGGTGTACATGCTCTGGCCGACGATGCGAGAAGCGTTACACATCTCTTTGTAAGGCGTATCCACCACATCGACAAAACCGATCTGATAGGCTTCGCCATCACCGCGACCGGTCAGGGGTTGGTCACGGTATTGGAACCAGTGCGTGCCAACGATGTTCGGATGCACCAGGGCGCCCTGGACAAAGCGCGTGTAGGCATAGGCACGGTCGGCCTGTGTGATCCCGGTGTGTGACAAGCCATCACTGAACATGCCACGCCCTTCAACAAATTTTGCACCAAAGTGAAATTCACCGATTAACACCGGCATGTCAGGCATATCATCCAACGGGAAGTTGGCGGTGGAATGAGCATAAACATTGACCGTCAACACATCGCAATACTTCGCACTCATCTGGGCAAGAATCGGGCGCGGCGCATCGGTGGAGATGAAGCGGCAGCCAAGATACAAACGATGCGGCGCGATGGCTTTGATCGCATCACGATTGAGCTGGAAATATCGCTCAACCGTCTTGCGGAAGAATACATCACTATCCGCACGGTAGCCCTCAGAGGTCGGCACGTCGGTGCTCTCTAACATCTGAGTCCAATCCGTGTAATGCGTCTGCCAGACATCGTTGAGCTTGTCGATGGTCAGATACTTGATTTTCAGATCATCCACAAACGTAATCTTGGCAGCCTGTTTGGCGGGTGATTTGAGAATGCCGTCAACAAGCACCTGACGCCCACGGTTGCCGAAGTTCAGCTCGTTATCGATGAAGTAACCAATGCACATCGGATCGGTCAACGATTTTTCCATCACCGGATTCTTTTTGATCTGATCGGGAATCAGCGTCCTGATGTGATTGGCATAGCGTTGGTCCCAGACATCGTAGAACTTGACATCCGTGCCTTTGATTCGCGGCATGGACCAACTGTAGTCGGTGATTTGCAGCGTGTAAGGCGTATTACCCTGGGCGATGAGTTCGTGACGCGACCAATTGCCGATGGAGTTAAAACCCCAGTGTTCCAGGCGTCGATCGAGATTGGCATAGTACTGAGCATGGTAGTCTTCGGTGCCATACTTAATCGCCAGGTTGCCATCGGTGGGATAAAACGACTTGGTGTCCTTGGGGACTTTGGCGTACCAGTTTTCGCGGCCATCGACTTTCATACCGTCGTTATAGCGGGAAAGCACATCCACACCATGCGACCAGAACAGGTAGCCATCAGGATCAACGAAGTACCACTTGCCATCAACTTTCTCCGTGCGGAAGGAGCCGGTGGCTTTGCGTTTGGGGCCGTCGATCCAACTGCCGTACTTGTTCCATTGCGCAGGACGTTTGGCTTGAGCGAGTTCTTTTGTCTCCTGTTGATGGGCTTTTTTCAAATCAGCAGGTGAATGAATTTTCCCCGGCCAATCTTCATGAATGTACTGCCCATATTCATCAATGAATGGGTAGAAGTTTTCCTTGGCAAGCGAGGTCGTGGGGGTGATATTTTCTTCGACATGCAAATTGGAAATCACACAATTGACCAGGTCCGACTTGGCGTGTTCAAACGGCCACTGGACAAAGAAACTCACGTCGGTGACTTGCGATGAGTTGACCGTACGCGGACCACGCGGACCATCCTTGGGGATGTCATATTTCCAATCGTGGGGAATGAGCATTTTGAGCGTTTGTTTTTCCCCGGGATTCAAGGCAATACCGGTGTTGCTGTACTGCGTCTTGGTCTGGCCCTTGGCAGCAATCTCCATGAGCAGTCGCATCTGAACCGACTGGGATTTGTTCTGAATATCGACCGAGAGAATCTTCCAGTTGGCAAGATCCCAGCTTGGGGCATAGTTGGCAGGCGTGATGCGAATGCCCGAACCCTGCTGTGGATTATCAAATGTCATTTCAACCGTCTGGGCATCGGGTTGATTGATTTTTGCAAACCCGCGCGGGTGAACCTGGTTGCTCTGGATGAGCAGCTTGCCATCTGAACCCGCCGGGATTTGTAGTGATGCGTTAGCAGCATCTTCACCATCGCCTGTAAAGTTGATGGTGGGTTTTTCACGATCCATCGCGGCATTGGAAGCAACGATGTGATACGCGTGATTGCCTTTGGGCATGGGGTAAACATCAGGGCTCAGTCGCAGGAAGATGAACTTGCCCGCGTTCTTGCCATCGTCCCATTGCTCACGCAGAAACGTTGCGAGCACTTGATCCGCATCGCTCGTTGTCCCGACGTAGGGAACCGTCTTGGAACGGACAGGCGTGGCAGCGGTCATGTAATCATCTTGAATCAGAACCGCGGACGCATCACGCTTACCAGCAAAGTAATCTTCGCTGAGCACATCGGGTTTATCAGCAATGCGCTTGAGCCCATAAAGATCAAGCGCGAAGGCTTGGGGGCGCCCGGAGAACGAAGCCAACTGCACGCGAAGACTGGCGGTTTCAAAGGGTTTTCCGGGGATGGAAATATCGGGCAATTGAAACGGCAGGATCACACAGCCGGCGGACGGCGACGTGTTCTCGCCTGCACGGACAGTCCAATTGCCAGCCTGCTGCACACGACCATCGGTCCGCATCGTGGCGTCAGCGCGATCAGCAATGAGCTTGCCAGCCTCAACGGGCGTGGTGGTGACCAGCAGCAGTGCAGCGATCAAACCGGTAAAAACAAATTGGGCGATAGGACGGTTGTTCATCGAGAAAGACTTCCAGACTACATTCATGATGATGGTTTTAAACGTTAATGACAAGCTTTAGGGCAGTTCAAATAATTAAACGCCATGCCATCGTATTTTTCGTCATTCCCGCGCAGGCCCGAATCCAGTGGCAGGCAGTAGAAAATTGCAAATTCCACTGGACTCCCGCCTGCGCGGGAGTGACGGATGGTGGAGATTAATTCTTTGCACCGCTTTAGGGAATACTCTGCATCGTGGACCAGCTGAATTGATCCGGGTTGGCATTGGACTTGAACACACGCCATCCCCAGTAATTTACCGGCGACCAGTACTTGTCCATGTCACGCAGTTGTTCATAGCCAAGCTGTTCGACATGACCGTCAATGAAGCCGGCCACCGCCGAGTCATTGTGACGCGCACCGACGGGCCATATCCACGGCGAGCCACCGGAACGGATTTCGTTCTTGGGCCAGATGTTGAGATTCGTCGGATTCACGCGTGCGGATTGACCACGCCCACTGAGCAATGCCGAATGCCCATCGGGCACCGCTTCGGAGAAGACGATCGCGTCATTGATGCCGGGCTTGCGAAGCAGGTCTTCGAGTTTGGTGCAGCGGGATTGCGATTCACCGGAGCTGTAGCTGTTGCCGACGAGTGTGGAGTTAATGCCGTAGCAGATTGAACCGCGTGTGAATTTGCCCATCGAATCGGAGGGGCAAAGAAAGACGTTTTCCGAAGGCAGGTAATCCAGCGAATAGACACAGTAATACCAGTCACCTTTGGCTGTCATCAGTGACAGGTTGTAGCCTTTGAAGTCGTTCTGGTACATGGTGTGCGCCAGGCTGATCTGGTGCATGTTTGAAGCACAGACCATGGCCTGGGCCTGTTTGCGTGCTGCACCCAATGCTGGCAGGAGAATCGAGATAAGCAGCGAGATAATCGAAATGACAACGAGCAGTTCGATGAGTGTAAAAGCCGACTGAGATGTTAAGCGAGTTGCTTTTGTGCTTCTGGACATACCTTCACCTCATGTTCAGGGATTGTAGTGAACGATTCAACACGAAGCGACGCCAATCTGACGTCCCATTCGTAACGCATCAACAAAAGCCTTAAACCCTGTTGATTTGTGATAAGTCTAGAAGCCTGCAAACACCCCTTCAACGCCTTTATGCGACTTTAATGTATCACTTTGCGTCACGCCTTTCACATCACGCCCACACCTGCCTCAAACGTCTATTTTTCGCTTGTTTTACAAATACTATTGACACCTTGGCAAACACAAAAACGGCTATAAATCGGCACACAAGTGACATCACACGATTTTCAATCGCGACCATTGACCTGTTTTACGTCATATTTTACACTTGACGCAATTCGAGATAACGCCAGTTATTCGGTATCCACACATGCCCAAAACCTCCCCAATTAATGTCGGCATCATGATCGACCCAATCGGCACATATGGTCGGGGTGTCACACGTGGTGTCCTGGCGTACCAACGTTACCAGCAGTGGCAACTGTCCATGCTTCGGACATGGATTTTCCAACCCGCTTCATTCATTGACCAATGGGACGGGGACGGGCTGATTGTCATGATCCCTGACCAGCACACCCTGCAGACGATTAACCAGATCAATAAGCCGGTGGTGTGTGTGTCATCGATCCTGCCTCAGTTGTATCCCACTTCAGTATTGGCAGATGA
>JBICHS010000250.1:0-3313 GCA_043101135.1 Phycisphaeraceae bacterium JB051 | reverse complement strand
AGGAGGCCATCAAAAAAAATAACAGAAGGCAAAAGAAAGATGTTTTGGAAATTATTGATGCAACATGCACAACAAACGCAAGCGTTTTATTACAAAAAATACTTACCTCAAACGAATAACACATTACAATCACAAACTATAATTTACTCTTCGCACACTCACTAGAACGCACTTTTTAACCACAAAAATTACATATACAAAGGTTTAAAGACCAGATTATCGCATAATTTCAAGCCAAGAAAATTCCGAGGACATTTCATGAAAGCAAGCACCGCCCTTCTCTTGACGTTGCTACTTTGCATACCTGTATATGCTGCTGATTCTGAGGTAGAGCAGCTAAAAGAAACCATTCATAAGCTTAATCAACGCATACGTGACCTGGAAGAAAAGATGCGTTCGGTTGAAGCCCTGCTCAACATTGATGAACCAATCATCGAAAATACAGAATCAAAAAACCGTACGACCATACACAGCAAAGGCAATTGGTCAGTCAGTCATTTTCCGGATCGACGACAAGTTGGACTGCACCGTTTCGAAATCGCAGAGGTCAAAGGGTATTTGAAAAACATCACGGTTAAGGTTTGGCACAAAAACTTCGACCGTGAGGCATGGTCAACAAAAGGTCAAAAGTTCTTTCTCAAAACTCCTGACGGCAAAACGCTAGAAGCAAAGTACAGCCGCCCACTTATCGTGCTTTACAAAGCAACGGGCTGGCACACCGTCAACTTCGCAAGCGAAGTTCCGTTATATACCGGCGAATATGAGTTCGTGATAGTGCCACCTGACGCGAAGACCGACAGAGACAAAGCGCCATTCACCATCACATTCAAGCCGCAACCGAAAAATTGAGTTTCTCAATATCTGGATCGTAGTGACGGGCCACGTGGACATATCGCAGCGTTGTCTCAATCTTTCGATGCCCCATCCAATCACGAAGTTTCACGATGTCGATATCGGCCAAAACGCATTTGGTTGCGAAGGTGTGTCGAAAGATGTGCCACCCCCTGCCGGTTCGACCTGGCTGCATGTCTCGGAGTGTTGGCAGTTCCCTCTGTAAGGGTTTGATTGACCGCTTCTGCCACCATGATTTGCCACGCATGTTTGGTTGCGTCCAGTTGCCTCTGCGGTGCTCGTGAGGCTTGCCACCGGGGAACACATAAACGAGATGGCCATACTGCTGCTGTTGCTTCTCCAGCACTTCACAGACTTGAGCATTGAGCGGGACAGTTCTGGGACGTTTGCCCTTGGCTTTTCTGACAATGAGCTGGCGGCGTAGCAAATCGACATCATGCCATTCAAGCCGTCTCATTTCTTCCATACGTAGACCGGTATTCAAAGCCAGCGACACCTCACACAGCAAGCCAACACGTTTAGCGACCTGATAGGCCATGGCAATCTCATCATCAGGCAGACAAACAGGTATCTCCTCTGGCAGGTCGATTGAGGGAACCTTCAAAACTGGATTGTCTTTCAGATACCCATGGCAACACAGAAAATCACAAAAGACTTTCAAAGCTGACCGATGGTTCTTCACTGTCTTGGGAGACCGCCCTGCTTCGAGCAAGCTAAACAGATAATGCTCAATTGACCTGGCGTCGAGTGCTTTAACACTGTCGATGGTTTGATAGAACCGAGTGGCAACCTGAATGTTCCGCCTCAATGAACTGGGTTGATAATTGCGGATCAGCAGGCTCTGTTCATAGCTGGCGATGATGTTCATTTCTTCCCCTAGAACGGTGACGATGCCTATAACCCTATCGGGCATAGGCGATCAAAACTTAAAAAGCGTTTTTATCTGCAGGGGAAGATCAAAAAAAATACCAAGCACGTAAGTACTTGGTATTCAAAGACTAAGGGTGACCAAGGGGATTCGAACCCCCGACCCCCTGGACCACAACCAGGTGCTCTAACCAACTGAGCTATGGTCACCATCGGTTTGTCTGAGCCGGGTAATTTACGAGATCGTCATCTGATTGTCAAGTCCATCACAGGGGCAAATCTGAAATTTCCATATCTGGTAATATAGGTGCGATTATTTACCGCCAACCTGTTGTTTTACTTGAAATTGAACCCAATTACGGGAGTTTTGCACATGTCGTTGTATCCGTTGAAATTCACGCCCATCTACAAGGAAAAAGTCTGGGGTGGTCGTACGCTGGAAAAGATCGGTCGGAGTCTGCCCGGCGATCAGAGCACCAAAATTGGTGAAAGCTGGGAATTGGTTGACCTGTCCACCACATCCGTCAGTGGTGGTGGTGGCGGTGCTGAACGCTCGGTCGTCAATAACGGACCGCACGCGGGCAAAACGTTGCATGAACTCATCGGAACCTATGGCAAAGATCTTATCGGCGATCTACCCCTGACCGACGATGGCAACTTCCCCCTGCTCGTGAAGTTTCTTGATGCCAATGAGCATCTGTCCGTTCAGGTGCACCCCAGTCAGGAATATGCAGACACCCATGACGATGCGTTTCTCAAGAGTGAATGTTGGTACGTGGTCGATGCTACCGAAGACGGCTGTATCTTCAAAGGCATCAAAGAAGGCGTCACGCCCGAGCAATACCGTAAAGCCATCGAAGACGGCACGGTCGAAGACTTGATGATCAAGTTCAACGTCAAGCCCGGCGACTGTCACTACCTGCCTTCGGGAACATGTCATGCACTGGGTGCTGGCGTGTTGGTCGCGGAAGTGCAGACACCTAGTGACACGACGTTTCGTGTTTACGACTGGGGACGTGAAGGTCGTGAGTTGCATATTGAACAAGCCATGCAGTGCATCGACTTTGGTCCCTGTGATGTCGAAGCGGACAAGCGTTCGCATGTCGGCGGTATGTTCACCACGGTGACGCGTTTGGTAACCTGCGAGTACTTCGTGCTCGAACGTGTGAAAATGAGTGAAGGCTACGAACAGGAAATTCCCTACGATCAACCGGCTGTGTGGATGATTGTTGAAGGCGATGGCGAAATCATACTTGCGGATGGCAGCAGCACACCTTTTGCCAAGGGTGAAACACTGCTGATCCCTGCCAAGATGGATGGCGCCAAGGTCAAGCTCAACAGCGACACCACCTGGCTGGAAACAACCTTCCCACAAGCCGGCTCTCAACAAATAGCCTGAAATAACACATCATCATCAAAACCCAAAACAGCCGTACAAACACGTACGGCTGTTTTTATTTTTCAATTATTTAGCCAGCTTGCCGTCAGGATGCAGGCGTCGAAGGCGTGATGTTCAAATGCATCTGAATCATCTGAATCAGCTTGTTCCGATTGATCGGCTTGGGCAGAAAATCATCACATCCTGCTTTAAGAC
>JBICHS010000249.1:0-4052 GCA_043101135.1 Phycisphaeraceae bacterium JB051 | reverse complement strand
GCGTGCCCGTTGTGGTGCTGCCATCACCAAAATCCCACAGGTAGGTATGTGTGTCGGTGACATCTTCATCGGTAAAGCTGCCGTTAAAATTGACGGTATCACCTTCATCGACAGCCTGGTTGTCTCCCACTGTTACCTGTGGCGCATGATTGTCCTGAATATTGACCGTTTGGAAGACCGTTCCATCAAGTCCGGAAGTATCCGTAATGGTGACGGTAACGTTGTATTGCCCTTCCGTGTCATAGACGTGGTTGAGTTGCAAGGAACCAACGCCGGTACTTGCCTGAAATTCCCAGCCGATATCGTCGAGTCCAGCAAAGTCCAGGGGGGTGATCAGTTTTCTTGTACCATTGCTGATTGATGGGTCCATTGCAGCTTCAAGGTCGCTATCGATGGTTCCATCGAGCCAGTGCCCGAGTCCAGAATCCAATGGCAGTGGTGATCCGGGTGACGTGTCATACGCTGCCATCGAAGCTTGTCCGATGAATGTTTCATCACCGGCAGCAGCGGTGCCCATATCAATCAACGCATCCCAGGAAGCAGCGGTCCCGAAGCCCAGCACGTGCATGAGTTCATGTGCAGCGACGGAAAAGAAATCGAACTCATTGGAGGCGATCTGCGTCGGGTCCGTGCCGAAATACCAGCTATAGGTATCGCCACCTAATATTGCGGTATCAAAGGCTATCGAACCGCCCCAGACACTCACGTCCGTCGCAGGTGTATCGTTCGCCCCATCCTGGCCACGAGTTCTGATGTTGTCGAACCAAGCTGATGTACCCGAGCCACTCCAACCACCATAGCCCCCTCGCCCCAGCGGTCCGTCCAGATCACGTCCTCCGGCAAAAACGAGAATTTCATTCTCCTGGATTTGCACATCGTCGATTACAACGAGATTACCTGTTGCCGGATCGTAGAATCGGATGGCCCAAGTATTGCTGCCGGTTGGGATGATCGCCTCAAGCTCATCGGTGATTCGTGCAGAGACAATCTCACCCGCCCGTTGGAGCAACTCGCGTCGAACAGGATCATCGAAAAAGCCCTCACTGTCATATGAGTAGTCAAAGACAATCGACAACGAACCATCACCGTCATACAGCGGATCGGTCAAGCCACTGTTCGAGGCGTCGAGTGTTTGGATCGTGCCATCCCCCCAATCGACGACCGCGGTAAACGGGCCTAATGAATCGACGTCTGTGAATTGCGCGTTGACAGTGACTGTTTGCCCTGCGGCTGTGCGTGCGATGGGATCGAGTACCACCTGCGGCGTGGTGTCGTACACCCCTGCATCAATCTGAATGTCCGCAAGCTGTAATTCAAATGCGTACTGGCCTGTCGAAGAATCGACATCGCTGTCGATGGCATCATCGCCCTGATTCTGTAAAACCAGAATATCGTCATCACTTGTGACAAATTCAATGGTGTATCGGCCCGGGAAAAGATTGGCAAACGTGTATTGACCGTTGACATCAGTGGTGGTTGAGGCACGCAGATGCCCCTGCTCTGTGTAAAGGTTGACAGTCATACCACCACGGCCAACTTCTATCTCTGATTGCATATCATCATAATTGGAATCAACCCATGCTTTGCCAGTGATGTTGTACTGTGTGGTTGAAGCACCGTAAATCAAATAGGTTTCGCCGGCACCACTATGACCAAGCGGGTCAGCACCATACGCGCCGATAAGCAAGTCGGCAAAACCATCTGCATTCACATCACCGGCATCAGAAACCGAATAACCCGAGTGATCAAAGGAATCAATCCCAAAAAACACCGCACCAGCAAGACTGCCTGAGACAAGATCAGATAGTTCCATGACACCTGAAAGGCCCATCGGCAACCCATAAACAAGATAGGTTCCACCAGCACTGGTTCTTCCGCTTGGACCAGCAAAACGTGTTGCGATGAGTATGTCATCGTAACCATCACCATTCACATCACCGGCACCAGAAACACAGGCGCCTGAACTGTCGCCTTGATCAATCCCATTAAATAAAACACCCGCCAAATCACCGGTCTCAATATCCACCAGCTCAATTTCACCTGATAAAGCAGAAGCGTGCCCATAGACAAGGTAGGTCTCACCATCGTAGCTATCCCCCCCCCCGTTGGCCGCATAGGCACCAATGATCAGGTCATCAAAACCATCACCATTCACATCACCTGCACCCGAAACCGATGAGCCTGATCGATCACCAGAAGCAATGCCGTTGAACAAGACGCCATGCAGACTTCCAGAAGCGATTTGTGAAAGGTCGTACACACCGGAAAATTCTGAAGCGTCACCATAAATGAGGTACGTCTGACCTGCATTCGATCGATTAACCGGATCACCAGATTGAGTACCAACGAGCATATCATCGTAACCATCAGCGTTGACATCACCCGCGTTGGAAACTGAAAAGGGATAACCATCAAAGCCAGTCAACCCATAGAATACGGCCCCATCCAGATTGCCTGATTCAATTGCCGATAAATAGAACGCTCCTGTCAAGCCTGTCGTCTGACCATAGACAAGATACACCTCCCCCTCGGTGACATCCTCACCTGTTTCTCTTGGAGCCGCGATGATGAGTAAGTCATCGCACCCATCACCATTGACATCACCGGCAGTAGAAACTGATTGCCCGGAATTGTCATTCATATCAATGCCATTGAATATCGCACCTGCAAGTTGACCTGACTCAATCTCTGAGAGATGAATTTCCCCCGTCAAACCTGTGGGTTGGCCATAAATGAGGTATGTCTGGCCTGCATCAAATACATATTGGGGATAATCTGCTTCAGCATGCTTGGCGCCGATAAGGATGTCATCGTAACCATCACCATTGACATCACCGGCCCCTGAAACTGACAGGCCGATATTGTCCCCGCTGTCATGGCCAACAAAAACAGCACCTGCAAGACGCCCGGCGAGAATATCTGAGAGGTCCACTTGTTGAGCAAAGCCCGAAGAGTCGCCATAGATCAAATAAGTTTTGCCAGCGTTATTTTTATCATACGGGTCAGCCCAGCTTGCGCTGATCAGAAGGTCTGCATATCCATCGCCATTGACATCACCAGCATCGGAAATACTGTAGCCCGATTTATCTGAATAGGCTTCACCATTTAAAACGAAACCTGCAAGATCACCAGTACCAATGCCGGAAAGTTCAATAAGACCAGACAGTTCAACAGGGTCGACAACATTTTCTGCACCGTATACAAGATAAGCCTGTCCCACTGAAAAGTTGACCCCCGACGCCACGCGATAGGCACCGATGAGTAGATCATCGTAGCCATCACCATTCACATCGCCAGCAGTGGATGTCGAAAAACCAGCACTATCATCTTGATCAATACCATTGAACACTGCACCGCTGTACAAACCAGAAACAACATCTGCCAATTCAATTTCACCACTCAGTCGTGATGCATGACCATAGATCAAATACGTTTGACCAGCAGTCATCTGACTATTGGGGTCTGCCCCATGGGCGCCGATCAGAAAGTCAGCGCAACCGTCACCATTCACATCACCGGCATGGGCAACTGAAACACCCGATCGATCATCAGCCTTTATTCCAGTGAAGACGGCGCCTGCAACACCACCTGACGCAATGGCTGATAAATCGATGGCACCAGTCAAACCTGATGACTGGCCGTAAACGAGATAGGTCTTGCCAGCATCAATATCACCATCAACATCGGCACGGCTGGCGCCAATGAGAATGTCGTCGTATCCGTCACCGTTCACATCACCGGCAGCAGAAACCGATTCGCCGGTTTTGTCGCCTTCAGCAACACCATTGAATACAGCGCCGAGCACGCTGCCTGATGCAATATCGGAAAGTTCGACGATGCCGGTCAATTGTGTGGCATGACCATAGACAAGATACACAGCACCCGCATCAGTGTTCTCATCTGGATCATGCTTGTGCGCACCAATGAGTAGATCATCGTAGCCATCACCATTGACATCACCGGCTACGGACACCGAATGCCCAGCTTCGTCATTCGCGTTAATCCCGTAAAAAACGGCACCGGCACGGTCCCCAGAGATGATCTCAGATCGG
>JBICHS010000248.1:0-4145 GCA_043101135.1 Phycisphaeraceae bacterium JB051 | reverse complement strand
CTGCCTTGGTGGCCCAACTGACGGTGCCTTGATGCATCATCAGTGACGAATTGATCAATGCACGCCAAGTGATTTTCTGCGGTTCATAACCATTATTGGTGATCTGAACTTTCACTGCAGGTTTCTCATCAACCAAGGTCGGACGGACCTGCATGGCAATACGACCAACGATTGGGAGCACCTGACGAATCTCACCACGCAGACGCCCATGCCTGTCATACTGCTGAACACTCAGAGGCATGTAACGAGCTGTGGAGTTGGCGGGAATACGCATCGCCAATGTGTCGCTGGCTGCTTCGACAGAGTCACCCCACTGCGTTGGCATCATGCTGATGATCTTGCTGCCTGCGATATCGTTGGCAACTTTCAGATTCGCCTGCCCCCCCATGACCAACGCACTTGGCATCTGATCAATGGAGAGCTTGGCAGCGGGAAGTTGCTTGGGCAGCGTCGCGTTTTTCGACTTGTATTGCAGGAGAATCGGGTCGGGTGTCACACGTAACGTCAAACCTTCACCAGCGGCATTCATCTGACGAACAACACCATCGACATACGTCACCGACACCTGATCGACATCGCTCAAAGGCACAAAAACGGTCTTGGAATCCTTGTCCGTCCAGAGAACCTGAAGCTGATTTTGATCCTTGTCCGCAAAGAGATAGGCTTCGACATCGTTGGCATATTTCTCTTCGGTGACAAACTTCTTGATGCAGATGCTGTTGATCATGTTGTAGTAAGCAATGGCATCGAGCCTTGGTGAATACACACGGTAGCGGCAGTCAAAAACGTTGTGTCTGTCACCACTACTGCCACTGGACTTGCCACTGGGATCCGGATACAGCAAGCCAAACCACGAAATGTTCTCACCACCACAAGCAAAGAAGATCGAAAACTTCTTGATCAACGATGAGGCCACATCGCGACGCGGTACGCCCTGTGAGTTCAGACCAATCTCGGTTGACCAGATGGGCTTGCGGTGACCGTACTGTTTGAAGAGTTCGTCATAGCGTTCGAAGACTTTGCGGATACGTTGATGCGACTCATAGACATGAAAGTCAACGACATCGCAGTATTGATGGACACCGGCTTTGAAGTAGGCTTCGCTGGCACCGACGGATGTGCCGACCATGGTGACATTGGGATTCAGGCTCTTGGCGGTTTCATACATCGCCTTGTAAGCCCAGAGATTTTCCATGGCACGTTCGTAGTTGTTGGGCGGTTCATTGCCCATGGTGACAACCATCTGGTCATTGTTGATTTGTTTAAAGAGGTTGGTCAAGCCCTGGCGCATTGAGGTTTCATCGAAGGCCTGCCATTTGCCATGATGTTTTTCAATCCCGCCCATGGGGGTTGCTGCCATGACGCCGACGTTGTGATCCAGAATACGCTTGACGCCGGGCAAATTTGTCTTGTACGGCGGCTTGGCCTGCCAGCTGGTCCAGGCACCGATGATCGGCAGCCCAAGACGTGCAGAGAGGTCAATGTACTCGGTGATACGGTTGTCCCAGTTACGCGAGGAAAATGGGATATCCTTCCATGAATGCCTGCGTGCTACTGCTTCTGGGAGAATCGCAAAGGAGCGGTAATCCTTGTAGGCGCGTGGCTCATCGCGTAACGCAGTCAGTGAGAGCTCATAGTATTGCCCCTGGCTTGCTTTGAAACTGGTCAGGTCAATCTTGCCAACATATTCAAAGAGCCCGCTTTTGTTGCGTCCATCCTTTTGCAGTGACAGCACGGAAGGGACGGTCTGTTCAATGCCCCAGTAGTCAACGACATGCCAATCCAATTGACGATTGGCTTCGGACAAAGGACGTTTGGCCATGAGGGTGACATCGAAAGTCAGCTTGTCTTCGGGCTTGAAGAGATTGCCCAATGCGTCGGCTTTGACGACGATGCGTTCGATGAGGTCTTCTGTGTTTTCAACGGGTTTGATGAAGGAGAAGGCCAATTGATCCACGGTGTACGTGCCGTAGGTCTTGACCATGTCGATAAGGAAACGTGCCTTGGCGGTGCCGTCAGGGAGTCGGATTTCCTTTGAGACGGACTGCAGTGACGCTTCTTTGGTGGTGCAACGATTAAGTTCAAAACTTTGCAGCGGCTTGTCGTTGCTATCGAGGCATTGCAGACGCGTGATGCCTGCAAAGGAGTTGTCCGGTGAGTAGAGCTTTCCTGCAAAGACGCCGGCTATCTTCCACCAACCTTTTGCTGCTGGGAATGTCGGGGAGTAGGCGTAGGCTTTGTTGTCGAGAACTTGCTGTTCGGTGAGAACCATCTGCAGTGCTTTGGAGTTTTCGTAACCGACAGCAGGTTTGATGCCAACGGTTTGCGTGGTGGTTTCCCAATTCTTGATCGCGTCCGCAGCTTCAAAATCGATGGCAAGCGGCTGGGGGGTATTGAGAGTCGGGTCCAGGCTGACGCCTAAGACCTTGATGGCTTTGATGTCCAGTGATGCTGTTTTTTCAGCCAATTGTGTGGCGGTGGTGATATTGAGCAGTGTCAATGGATCATGCCACTGACGGTCCTTGGCCCCGCCCCATGACTCAGCGCCGACGAGTTTGGCAAGTGGGAAGGTATAGGTATGCCACTTCCCATCGGAGATCAGCGGGATGTTCTTGGCCTGGTGCGTCTGTCCGGTCCCGTCCTTGAGTTGCGTACCGATTTTCTTGACGGTGTCAGTACGCATGGTCAATTGGATGGCTTTAACCTGCGAAACAGGCGTATCACCAAAGCTTCGCACGACGCCCGCATAACCATTGGCGGGGAACGCGTAATTCACACGAATGAAGGAAGATTTGTCATCATCCTGCGTGACGGTTGCCTTGGCTTTGAGACCTTTGCCGACGACGAACGTTGAGACATCTGCGAAGTCTTCGATGAACAGTGGCAATGTCAGCCATGCGGCATCACTGGCTTGGGCTTTGGGCGCGACACCTTTGAATGAAAGGCGTTTGATATCCAGCGTCGCATCGGGGTTGGACAGCGCATCCGAACCGATGGCAAAGGCGAAGCTCTTGACCGGGTCATGCCATTGACGATCGTTGGCACCGCCCCATGTTTCCCCGCCGGAGATTTTGTTGATGGGAAAGGTGTAGGTATGCCACTGACCATCGGGGTTGATTTTAAGCCGCTTGGTTTGGTGGGTCTGACCGGTTGCGTCTTTGAGACGCATGGAGAAATGCTTGAGTGTGGTGGTACGCAGCTGCAGGGTCATTTCTTGCAATGATTGGATGAGAGGCTCTGCGGTGTGGATGCTTGCGCCGACATACGTGCCGGACTTTTCCACGTGCATTTTGAGCTGGACGAATTCACGGTCATCGGTGTCCTTGAGGACAAGCGCTTTGGCGGATGTGTCTTTACCCACGATGTAGGTTGAGAAGTTAGGCACTTCACCGATATTGAGCGTGATGTCATGCCAATCGGGCTTGATGTTTTCTCGCATGGCTGCCGGCGCTTCTGCCTGCGACGGGCTTGGGGCCTGCGGTTCGTACATCATGTACAAATCACGAATGGTGATGCTGAATGTCTTGTCTGGTGTGGTTGGATTGCCTCCGAGAATGGCGATGGTTTTGATCGGCCCATGCCACTTGCCGTCTTTCGCGCCGCCCCAACGTTCATACTTGGCAACACTTTCCACGGCTGAGGCGCGGCCCATATTCTGGAAGAACGTATGGATCGGCAAGGTGATGCGTTGCCAATCGTCGGTGTCCTTGATGCGAAGCGTAATTTGATGACATTGGCCGGTACCATCAATCAATCGCATTGTGACACGTTGACAACCAATGACCTTGGCTTCGAATGAAAGGAAAGACGGATCGATCAGCGGTGTCTTGCGGAGAATCTGTACATAGGCACCACCACCGGAGAAGTCACCGGTGAGCTCGACGGCTTTGCCCTGATCCGTGTCAATGAGTTTAGCCTGACCTTTGGCGCCGGGAAATTCCCTGCCGTTATCGAATGTGAAACCACCAGTGGATTTGTCTGTCTCGATGAGTGTGGCTTTTTCCTGGGCGTGTGTGCTTGATGCGACACAGACAAACAATGCACAGAACATGATGATCAGTAAATTGCGTCGTTGTCGTGAATTTCTAAGCATACTGATATTCCTTGTATTCATCTGCTGCGAACAAAGGTGAGGCAGATCAATT
>JBICHS010000247.1:0-3959 GCA_043101135.1 Phycisphaeraceae bacterium JB051 | reverse complement strand
AAAAGGGGCGCTGGATTCAAATGCAGCATCCAACGCCGATCTATGGCATGCATTGGGACAATCCGCATCCTCAAAAGCCCGTGGAGAAAATCCAAATGCAGATGCTTCAGGGCGGCGTGCTTTGCCTCTTTGATGCCCGGGCACAATAAGACGCCCGAGCTTGGCAAAGCCTCATTCGCCAGCGACACAGCCGCTACACCTGGATTCGCAACGCTCTGGCAGATTCTTCTGGCAACGGGCCGTGGCATGTTTTATGCTTGGCTATCCAATGCGCAGATCACGCTATGCCAGGCCCATCCCACCTTTGACTGACAACCACTTGAGAAAGTGAAAAAAAACCAGCCTATAATCATTAATTCATTGAAAAATTAAAAAGCGGCTCTACAATATGACTGATTTGTTGATTTGGGAGTACCACGCTTGAGATACCACCATTCTGGTCACAGTCGGTCATTTTCCGGGCTTGTCCTGTTGCTGTCATTGTTCGTTGTTTTGGCTGTAAGTCACGTATCACGTGCTGGATACATTGAGGATCGCGGTGGCGTGACGGTCATTCATATCAAGGTGGCCAACCTGCCTGATCCTTCCCGGACAGACACGGCATCGCGTGCGGATGTGGCAGCGGTCGCCCGTTTCAAGGATCGTTTCGCTGAGATCTTTCGCGAAAAATATGCTAAGCAGTACAAAGCCCATCCCGAGATTTATGGCAACCACAATTGGGACAATGTCCAGATAGAGCTGCACAACTTTTCGGGCCTGAAGGTCGAAAGTGTCGAGACGGATCTGCTTGCGATTGCGGGTAATCTCGCGCCGGATGTCCTGTACGTGAACTTTCGTAAAAGTGACACGTACATCCGTAACGGCTTTTTACAGCCGATGGATCAGTGGATCGACAGTTTGCCCAAAGAGGAATTGAACCAACGTGTCCACGACAAAATTTGGCCGGTGATCCAACGTAAGGGCCCCAACGGTCAGAAGCATGTTTGGGCGATGCCTTACGGTGGTGCATTGGGTAAGGTGCTGCTGTTTCGCAAAGACCTGTTTGATGAAAACAATATTCCCTACCCGGATCTGAACTGGACCTGGGAAAAGATGTTTGATGCTGCCAAGCAACTCACCAGGCCTGCTGAGGATCAGTATGGTTTGCTTCTTGGCCGTGGCAAGCATGAGTCGTGGTTCTGGGTTTCGTTTCTGTGGTCTGCCAACAGTGACGTGATGACCTATGACGAAGAGTCGGACCAGTGGACCTGTGCGTTTAACACGGGGGATGCTGCCAAAGCGTTGGACATTTACACGCGTCTGAGTGCGGAAAAATGGATTGACGACAACGGCCTGATTCGTCGCGGATACAGCTCCAAGGATACGGCTGGCGCCAGTACCAAGTGGGATGAAGGCAAGATCGGTATGCACTTTGCCTACATTGACGAAAAGCTCTTTTCCACCATCAACCCTGATGTCACTGGCATGGTGCCCGTTCCCCTGGGGCCTGCGGACGAAAACGGTAACCGCATGCGTGGCGGTGAACTCAACAGTCGTATGCTTGGTATTTACGCAGGGATTGAACATCCTGCCATCCGTGATGCGGCCTTTGAGTACATCTGGTATTACGATTCAGACGAAGCCACCCGCATCAAGACCAACGTCATGGTTGAAGGGGGGCTTGGACGCTTCGTCAATCCCAAGTATCTCAAACGATATGGCTATAACGACGTCCTGCAACTCACCCCGCGCGGTTGGGCGCAGACCTTTGAAATTGCCGTGAACACGGGCAAACCCGAACCCTATGGGCGCAACAGTAATGTGGCCTATGACATGATGACCATGCCTCTGCAAAAAGCCGAGCAGTTGATGATCAATGGCGATCTCAAAGCGGATGAGCAAGAACGGTTAAAGCAGTTTCAGTCCATTCTGGATGATGCCGTTGAAAAAGCCAACGAGAAAATGCTCGGCATACTCACACCTCAACAAAAGCAAACGCGTCGGATCACCGCAGCCGGGGTACTGGTTCTGATTGTCATCGCATTTGTTCTGGTGTTTCGAAAAGTCATCAAGACCTTCACACCTCCCAGCACCGCGATCGAAGGAAAGCAGGTTCGCTGGGGGTTTAAAAAATACTGGTCAGCGTACCTGCTGCTCGTGCCGGCAATCCTGACCATTCTCATGTGGCATTACATCCCGCTACTGCGCGGTTCAGTGATGGCCTTCATGGATTACAACATCATGGGCAATTCAAAGTTCACCGGCTTGGAGAATTTTGGCAATGTGCTCTTTGATGTTGAATGGTGGCAGTCGGTTTACAACTCACTGCGGTACTGTTTTCTGATTATCGCGCTGACCTTCCTGCCACCGGTGATTCTGGCGATCCTGCTTCAGGAAGTCCCGCATGGCAAGCTGTTTTTCCGCACGGTGTTTTATCTTCCCGCGGTGATCACCGGTCTGGTGACGTTGCTGCTTTGGAAGATGTTTTATGCTCCGTCGGAATCTGGTGCACTGAATAAAGTCCTGATGCACATCCCCGCAATTGTGTTTGTGATCGGCGGGGCGGTGTTATTGATTGGCTGTCTGCTCTTTGCCAAGCGGCTATTCTTTCATGAAGCCACCTTCGCCGCTGTGTGTTTCATCCTCGCTGGATTGTTCTTTGGCTTTGCGGTTGTCTCACTGGCGTCACCGATTCTCATGCCCCGTGGCGAGTCGGTTGGACAATGGGTGGTTCATTTTGTCCCAAGACTCATTGACACCTTGCCTGAACCTTATCAGTGGCTGAGTAACAGTAACACGGCCATGGTCGCCTGTGTGATTCCCATGGTTTGGGCAGGCATGGGCCCGGGATGTTTGATTTATCTGGCAGCCCTCAAGGGCATTCCCGATGACTATTACGAAGCAGCAGACCTGGATGGTGCAGGCTTCATCGACAAGATTCTGTTCGTTGTTTTCCCGATTTTAAAGCCGTTGGTGATCATCAACTTTGTCGGCGTCTTCATCACTGCGTGGATGAGTTCAGCCAACATTCTTGCTTTGACCGCAGGGGGGGCCAACACCGAGGTGGCCGGGCTGCGAATTTTCTACGAAGCCTTTACGTATCTGAAAATGGGGCCGGCAACGGCGATGGCGTGGCTGCTTGGTTTCATGATGATCGGCTTTACGGTCTACCAGCTGCGTATCCTCAGCCGTTTGGAATTCAAGACCACCGGCAAGAAATGATTTGCTTGACCGCGCTGCGGCGTTGGCGAACACGCGGTGTGAAAATTGAAAATTCCCTTGAATTACAGGGTTTAATGCATAGACGGGAATATTTACAATGCCCATGATTTCAACCATTGGTCGCAAGAGTCTGCGTGTTCGACTGCTCATCAGCGGGATTTACCTGCTGCTGATTGTCGGCTCAATCACCATGGTCTACCCCTTCCTCTTGATGATCTCCGGTAGCACCAAGAGTTCGGTCGACATGAACGAGCTGCGCATTGTTCCGGGCTTTTTGTCTGAGAATGACACGTTGTACCGCAAGTATCTTGAGGGTTTGTTCAACGAGAAGATGGATCTGTTCAAGCTGACGTACAACGTGGATGATTCGAGCTTTGAATCCGCCTCCGTGCCTCAGCAAGTCAACGATCAATATGTGGACGCATGGGAAGCCTTCCTGGATCAAGCTGATCTGGGGCCGCAGGCGAGCATGATCGGGATGATGGAAATGCCGGTGACCAAAACCGTGCAGGCCGAAATGCTCCGTGCATTTATGGGGGAAATGGCCGACGCCAATGACGGTGATATTGAAAAAGTCAACGAAGCTTTGGGAACGCGCTTTGATAGTTGGAGCTCGTTTGTCATCCGACCTCAGCCATACCTGCTCCGCCGTCAGATGCCTAACCCCACGCTGCTGGATAATCGGCTTCAGGAGTTTTATGCTCAGGCGCCGGACGTTTATCGCTTTTATCCCAGTGTGACCGGCATGTATCGCAGTC